>NZ_JBEPEQ010000065.1:0-34959 GCF_040300925.1 Micromonospora sp. NPDC000207 | reverse complement strand
CCCGCCCCGGCGGGGCCGCCCACCGCCGCGACCGCCAACCGCCGTCCGTCGCCGTACCCGGTGGCCGCACGTCTGTCGGGTGACCCGGACGCCACTGTCACACTGCCCCGGGTGAAGTCGGCCCGCAACGGCGACGCCGGCCGGGCCGCCGATCCCGACGAGATCGCGATCTTCTCCGGGAGCGTCCGGATCGGTACCGCCAGGCAGGGCGCCGGTGAGCCGTTGGTGCTCTACAACTCGCCGCCGGCCGAGTCCGACGAGCGTGGAGTGGCGCTGGCCCGTCAGGGCACAGCGGTGATCGTCGTCGAGCGGGACCGGACCCGCCAGGCGGACCTGCGTCGTCTGGTGGAGCGGCTGCGGGCGGCCGGGGTCAAGCCGCTGGGCTTCGTCCTGACCCGAAACGGCCATGGCTGACCGGACGCCCCGGCCGCTGCCCGCGCCGCCGCTGCTGCCACTGTGGCCGCTGGCACTGATGTTCGGTCTGGTGCCCGTCTGGTGGCTGGCCGGGGCCTTCTACCTCGGCTGGCCGCTGCTGGGCGCGCTGCTGTTCGCCCTCCTGGTCACCCGGGGGCGGGTGCCGCTGCCCCCGGGGGTGGGGGTGTGGCTGCTGTTCCTGGCCATGGTCGTGATCAGTGCGACCCAGCTGACCAGCGGTTCGTCGGTGCTGACCTTCTCGCTGCGGTTCGGGCTCTACCTGACGGCGGTGGTGGTCGGGTGCTACGTCTACGCCTGCGCCCGGGAACGCGCCAACCCGGTGCCGGTCCTGCTGCCGCTCGCGGCGTTCTGGTTCTCCCTGGTCGTGCTGGGTTGGCTGGGGGTGGTGGCCCCCCGGTTCGAGATGACCACCCCGATGGAGGTCCTGCTGCCCGGGGGGATCGCCGGCACCCCGTTCATCCACGACATGGTCCACCTCAGCACTGCCGAGTTCAATCCCCGCTCGCTCACCCCGATCTACCGCCCGGCGGCACCGTTCGCCTACACGAACAACTACGGCAGCGCGTACGCGATGAGCCTACCGACGGTGGTCGCCCTGATCACCCTCCTGCGGCGGGGCGTGTTGCGGTGGGCGCTGCTGGTGTCGCTGCCCCTGTCGCTGGCCCCGGCCTTCCTCACCCTGAACCGGACGATGTTCCTCAGCCTCGGGGTCGGGCTGCTCGTCCTCGGGGTGCGGGCCAGCATGCGGGGCAACGTCCGGGTCGCCGCCTCCATCGTCGGGATCGCGGTCCTGGTCGGGGCGGCGACCACTGTGATCCCGGTCTTCGACCTGATCAACGACCGGGTGGAACGCAGTGACACGAACACCGACCGACTCTCCCTCTACGGTGAGGTGCTGCGCCGGATCGCTGACTCGCCCTGGATCGGTTACGGGGCACCGGTGAACGCGGACACCGTCACCGCCGACGCCCCGGTGGGATCACAGGGGCAGATGTGGATGGTGCTGTTCAGCCATGGCGTACCTGCCCTGCTGTTCTTCCTGGCCTGGTTCGTGGTGACCTACCTGGCGTGTGCGCGGGCCACCTCCTCGGCGGGCCAGTGGCTGGCCATCGTGCCGGTGATCTGCCTGGTGCAGGTGCCCTTCTACGGCATGGCCAACCAGAACATCGCCCTGGCGTTCTACGTGATCTGCTTCGCGATGGCGATAGCCGAACGGGACCGCGCCGCGCTGCTCGACAGGCGACGGCCGGCCCCCGCCGTGGCGGTGCCGGCGTGACCGCGGCACCCCGGGCATCCGACGACGTCGACGGCCGGACCACCGCCGGTCCCGGTCGGTCCGACGACACCGAGGTACGCCGCAGCGCCCGCAACGGTGCGGCCGGACTTGTCGGCGCCGCCACCAGCGGACTCTTCGGGTTCCTGCTCGCGGTGGTGATCACCCGGGGGTACGGGACCGCCGGGTCGGGGGCGTTCTTCGCCGCCATCGGCGTGGTCACCGTCGCCACCGCGATCTGCACCCTGGGGGCCGAGACGGGGCTGATGTGGGCGCTGCCCCGCCGACGCCTCGGGCGTACCGGTGACTCCGCCCGGCTGCTGCCGGTGGCGCTCCTCCCCCCGCTCGTGGTGGCGGTGGTGGTGGCGGTGGTCGGTGTCGCCCTGGCCGCCCCGTTGTCCGGGTGGTTGCTCGACGACACCGGCGCGGGCGGGGCGTCGCTGCTGGCCGTCGCCTTCGCTGTGGTGCCGGTGGTCGTCGCGATGACGTTGCTGCTCGCCGCCCTGCGCTGTGTCCGGAGCATCCGCTCCTACGTGTCCGTCCAGTTCTTCCTGCTCCCCGTGGCCCGGCCGATCCTGGTCGGCGCGGCGGCGTTGACCGGCGGCGGGCTGCTTCTCGGCCTGACCGGCTGGCTGGTGCCGGTGGGGATCGCCCTGCTGGTCTGCCTCGTCCTGGTGGCCGGTCCGGTCGGGCTGCGCCAGGGGGCCGACCTGCGTCCGCAGGGCCACGACTGGCGGACGTTCTGGGGCTTCGCCCTGCCCCGGGCGGCGTCGGCGGCGATCGATGCCGGCAGCATGTGGGTGGGGGTCCTGCTCACCTCGGCCCTTGCCGACCAGACCCAGGCCGGTGTCTTCGGGGCCGTCGGCCGGTACGTCCTGGCCGGACAGTTGGCCATGCAGGGGCTCCGGGTCGCCGTCACCCCGCAGCTGTCGCGGCTGCTCGGACAGGGTGAGCAGGGGGCGGCGGCCACCGTCCACAGGCAGTTGACCACCTGGGGGCTGGTCCTGTCCTGGCCGGTGTACCTGCTCCTCGCCGTCTTCGGACCGGCGTTCCTGCGGCTGTTCGGGCCGGAGTTCGCCGCCGGGGCGGCGGCGATGACGGTGCTCGCCCTGGCGATGCTCGTCAACACCGGCGTCGGCAACGTGCAGAGCCTGCTGCTGATGGGTGGCCGCAGCGGCCTGCACCTGGCCGCCGCGGTGGCCGGGCTGACCTGCACCGTCACCCTCGGCGTCGCCCTGATCCCCGGATACGGGGCGACCGGGGCGGCCGTCGCCTGGGGGGCGGGCATCGCCACCGAGAACCTCATCGCCTTCGCCTGCGCCCGTCGCCTCGTCGGACACCCCCTGACCGGCAGGTCGATGGTCCGGGCGGCGGCGGCCACAGTGGCGGGTGTCGGTGCGGCGGCGGGGGTGGGTGTCCTCGTCGCCGGACGGGGGATCCCCGGGCTGGTGGTGGCGCTGGTGGTGCTGACCGTCGGGGCGACAGCCCTGCTCGCGATGCCCGGGGTCCGGGCGGGCATCCGGGCGATCCTGACGCAGATCCGGGGCGGTCGACCCGCCCCGGCCCAATCCGTGAAGGGCAGGTGACCGGTGTCGTCGATCCGGGACCGAGTCAAGGACCTCGTACCGAACCAGGTGACCGAGCGGCTGCGGGACGGACTGGTCGGCTACGGCGTCCGCACCGCCGCACGCCGTCCGCTGCCGGACTTCCTGATCATCGGGACGAAGCGGGGCGGTACGACCTCGCTGTGGAACTACCTGATCCAGCATCCCCTGGTGCCCCGGCTCTTCCCGGCCTGGAACACCAAGGCGTCGCACTACTTCGAGGAGCACTGGAACCGGGGCGAGGCGTGGTACCGCAGCCACTTCCCGACCGAGCGGCAGCGGGCGGCGCTCGCCGCCCGGCACGGCGGCCCGACCCGGGTCGGCGAGGCGGCCCCGCTCTACATGTTCCACCCCCTCGCCGCGCAGCGGGTGGCGGCGCTGATGCCGCAGGTGAAGCTGATCGTGCTCCTGCGTGACCCGGTGGAGCGGGCGTACTCGCACTGGAAGGAACGCCGGACCCACGGGATCGAGCCGTTGGACTTTCCGGCCGCGCTCGCCGCCGAGCCGGAGCGGACGGCGGGGGAGCGGGACCGGCTGATCGCCGAGCCGGAGTACTTCAGCGAGCCGTACGACTGGTACACCTACCGGGCGCGGGGGCGGTACCTGGAACACCTCGAACCGTGGCTGGATCGGTTCGACCGGAACCAGCTGCTCTTCCTGCCCAGCGAGGACCTGTACCGGGACGCCCGCGCCACCTACACCCGGACGTTGGACTTCCTCGGGCTCCCCGACCACGACCTACCGAACTTCAAGGTCTACAACGACCGTCGGTCGTCCCCGCTGGACCCGCAGGTACGCGCCGAGTTGACCGACTACTACCTGCCGCACAACGAGGCCCTGGAGCAGCGGCTCGGTCTGATCTTCGACTGGGGTGCCAGGTGACCGACGACCTCCGGTCCCGCTCCGACGGCCTGGGATGGGTGAGCCGGGCGATCTTCGGCGACGACCGGATCGGGTTGACCGTCGACGGCGACCCGCCGGCCGGGCACCGGGTGGTGGCCCGGTACACGGTCGTCCCGTCGGTCGGGCGGGCCCGGTTCCTGCTGCCCCGGGGTGCCGCGCGGGCCACCGCCGCCGCTCTGTTGGCGTACAACGCGTTGCGTCCACCGAAGGTGCGGGCGCTGCGGGCCGGACTCGGTGGACTGGCCCGGCTCGGGGTGCTCGACGCCGCCCGGTTCCCGGCCCTGACCGTGTCGCTGCCCGCCGACGTGGAGCCCGCCGAGGCGCTGCTCGCCGCGCACCTGGCCGACGTGCTCGACGTCCACCCGGCGTACGCGGCGTGCGGGGTCCGGCCCCCGGACCCCAACCACAAGCCGACGCTGCAACTGTTCGCCGCCGACGGCACCCCCGGCGGGTACGCCAAGATCGGCTGGAACGGGGCGACGCGGGAACTCGTAGCGGCCGAGGCGGCGGTGCTGCGTACCCTGCCTGAGGTCTCCGGGGTCGGCGACCACCCGGTGGTGCCGCGCCTGCTCGCCGCGTTCGACTGGGCCGGGCACCCGGTCGCCGTCGTCGAACCCCTGCCCACAGCGGTACGCGGAGTGGGGGAGCAGGACCCGCCCCGGCTCGACGCGATACTCGCTGTCGCCCGTCGGGGCGGACCGCCGACGCCATCGCGCCCGATCGGCGGCTCCGACTTCGTCGCCCGGCTCACCGCCGAGGCGGACCGGGCAGCCCGGTGGGATCCCGCCGGTGCCCGGGCTGTCGACGCCGTCGCCGCCCTCGCCCGCCGGTACGCCGGCACCGAGGTCGAGTTCGGTCACTGGCACGGCGACTGGGTGCCGTGGAACCTGGGTCGACACGCCGGTCGGCTGGTCGCCTGGGACTGGGAACACAGCGGCCCCGACGTGCCCGTCGGGTTCGACCTGGCCCACGACTCGTTCCAACGTGCACTGGTGCTCGGCCGTCGGTCGGCGGCGGAGGCGGCGCAGGCGGCGGACGGTCAGCTCACCCGACACGGCGACAGGTTGGGCCTGTCCGCCGACGGCCGCCGGTTGGTGGTCGACGCGTACCTGGTCGAGATGTGGTTGCGCAGCTGCCGACTGGCACGGGCCGGTGCGGGGTGGAACGAGGCGCTGCATCCGGCGTTGCTCGACGTCGTCGAGGATCGACTGGCCGACGTCGTCGAGGACCGACTGACCGACCGAGCCGAGGATCGGCTTGCCGACTGAGTCGAGAATCGACTAGCCGACTGACCCGTGGGGTCGGCTGTGCTGAGATCAGCCGGCGACCCCTGTCGTAGAAGAAGAATCCGAGCGTACTTGTGGGGAGTCGCAGAGGAATGTCCACTGTGCAGGCATCTGAAACACCGACCCTGTTGCTGGTCGGCTCCAGTGGTGGGCACCTTGCCCAACTGCTGGCACTACGCCCCTGGTACGAACGGTGGCCCCGCTGCTGGGTCACCTTCGACACACCGGAGGCGGTGTCGCTCCTGGCCGGGGAGGAACTCGTCGCCGCCCACCACCCGACCACCCGCAACATCCCCAACCTGCTGCGCAACGCCTGGCTCGCGGTTCGGGTGCTGCGCCGACGGCAGGTCGCCGCGGTGGTCACCACGGGTGCCGGGGTGGCCGTCCCGTTCGTGGTCCTCGCCCGACTCCGGCGGATCCCGACGATCTACATCGAGGTCTACGACCGGATCGACACCCCGACGCTGACCGCCCGTCTCTGCCGCCCGTTCCTCTCCGCGATGCTCGTCCAGTGGGACGAACAGCGGCGGCAGTACCCGGAGGCCACAGTAGTGGGAACCCTCCTGTGACCGGACGGGTCCGGGTCCTGGTCGCCGTCGGCACCGACAAGCACCCGTTCGACAGGCTCACCGGGTGGATCGAGCAGTGGCACCCGAGTGTCGCCGACCGGGTGGACCTGACCGTCCAGCACGGACACACCCGGGCACCGGCGGTCCCGGGGACCGCCCCCTTCCTCGGGCACGCCGAACTCCAGGACGCCATGTCCGGGGCCGACCTGGTGGTCTGCCACGGGGGGCCGGCGACGATCCTGGAAGCCCGACGCAACGGGCACCTCCCGATCGTGGTGCCCCGTGACCCGACGTACGGCGAGCACGTCGACGACCACCAGCTGCTGTTCGTCCGTCGGCTGGGCGCGGCCGGGCTGGTGGCGCTCTGCGAGTCCCGTACCGCCCTGGTAGAGGCGCTGACCGCCGGATTCGCCGACCCCGCCCGGTTCACGGTGACCACCGACGACGGTGCTGCCGACGCCCGGCAGGCGGCGGTCGACCGGGTCGGCCGGATCGTGGAGGACCTGGTGGCGTCCGCGACCGCACGACCCCGAAACCGGTGGTGGTGGCCGTTCAGCCCCGCCGGCCACCGTCACCCGAGCCCCGTCCCACCCCCGAACGACGGAGGACCGACCCGATGAGCCACTACCCCACCGTCAGCGCCGTGGTCCCCACCCGGGACCGGCCGGAGCTGCTCCGCGCCGCAGTGACGGCGATCCTCGACCAGGAGTACCCCGCCCCGATCGAGGTGGTGGTCGTCTTCGACCAGTCCACCCCGGACGACACCCTCACCGGGCTGTCCCGCCCGGACCGCCGGGTCCGGGTCGTCACCAACGACAGGTCACCCGGCCTGGCCGGGGCCCGCAACACCGGCACCCTCGCCGCCGAGGGGGAGCTCGTCGCGTTCTGCGACGACGACGACGAGTGGCTGCCCGGCAAGCTCCGGGCACAGGTGGACGCGTTGAACGCCGTACCGGGGGCGGAGTTCGTCAGCTGCGGGATCCGGGTCAGTTACGACGGGCGGACCGTCGACCGGGTCCTCGACCGGGACACGATCACCCTCGACGAGCTGCTCCGGGACCGGATGACCGAACTGCACCCGTCGACCTTCGTGATCCGGGCCGCCGCCCTGCGGGACGGGTTCGGCCTGGTCGACGAGGAGATCCCGGGCAGCTACGCCGAGGACTACGAGTTCCTCCTCCGGGCCGCCCGCAGCGCACCCCTGGCCAACCTGACGGTCCCGTACGTCCTGGTCAGGTGGCACAAGCGGTCCTACTTCGCCCAGCGGTGGGACACCATCTCGTCGGCGTTGCAGTGGCTCCTGGAGCGCTACCCCGAGTTCGCCACCCAACCCGCCGGGCACGCCCGGGTCGCCGGGCAGATCGCCTTCGCCCACGCCGCCTCCGGGGACCGGCGGGGGGCGCTGCGGTGGGCCCGCCGGACCCTGCGGGGCAACCCCCGGGAACCCCGCGCCTACCTGGCCCTGGCCGTGGCCGGCCGGATGGTCAGGGCCGACGCCGTCCTGCGGACCCTCCACAAGCGAGGACGCGGGATCTGAGCCGTAGCAACGAGTGGCAGCGAAGGTGACGCTGAACCGATCCGCAGTTGACGCAGCGCAATCAGACAGACAAGGATCTCCATTTATGGCTCTCCACTCCCTCCGGTTCCGGCTCGTCGACTCACCCGACTCGTTCGGCGCCAAGCGCCGGGCCCGCCGGGCCGCCTGGCTCTCGGACACCTTCCCCGACCTCGCCGAGATGAACGTCCTCGACCTGGGCGGGCGGGTGCAGAGCTGGGCCGAGGTCCCCGTCCGGCCCAAGCACGTCCACGTGGTGAACCTCGAACCCCTCCCCACCGACCTGCCGGACTGGGCGGAGGCGGACCACGCCGACGCCTGCGAGCTGCCCAGGAGCATCCTCGACCGCCGGTACGACCTGGTCTTCAGCAACAGCGTCCTGGAGCACGTCGGCGGGTACGAGCGGCGTCGGCGGATGGCCGAGGCGATCCAGGAACTCGCCCCGGCGTACTGGGTGCAGACCCCCTACCGGTACTTCCCCGTCGAGCCGCACTGGGTGGCCCCGGGAATGCAGTTCCTCCCGGTGTCGGCCCGGGTCCTGGTGGCCCGCAAGTGGCCGCTTGCCTACACCCCCAACAAGCCGTACGACCTGGCGATGAAGCAGGTCCTGACCACGGAGCTGATCGGTCGGGCGGAACTGCGCTACCTCTTCCCCGGGGCCACCATCCGCGCCGAGCGGCTCCTCGGACTGACCAAGTCGATCATCGCCGTCCGCCGCCCCTGAGCATCGCAGCCAGAGTCAGCTGATTCGGTCGACGTGAGCCGAGTGATGTCCGGCTTGAGGTCGGGGTGTTGAAGAAGCCTGCCAAGACGCAATGGTGCAGCGGGTGCGGACTGCGACAAGAAACCAGGCTATAGGGTGTCACGGAGTGTGGATGTTCAGGTGGCGATTCGACTCTCGGATCTGCCGACCATTGAGGTGATCTCAACAAGAATCCGGTGGGTACCGGTATTCGAGATGGGTGAGGTGAACAGCGGCGCGGACGATGTCGCCGATACCGCGAGGGCTGGCGGTGGTGTGTCGTAGCGTCCGCCATCGGCCGGTGAGGATCGCGAAGCCGCGTTCTCCGAGGCAGCGCACGGATCGAAGCACGGCGTTGTAGGTCTGGTTGTCAGGGGCGAGGCGGTGGCCGTCGGCGGGTTGCTTGTACGGGGTGTGGATCCCCTGGCCAGCGCCTTCGTGGCCGGAGTCGGCCAGCGCCTTCGTGGCCGGAGTCGGCCAGGGCCGGCAGATGTAGCTCGGCAGCAGCCCAGTACAGGGCACCGGTGACATCCAACCGCTGGGCGCAGGTCAGGTCGTGTAGGTGTCCAGGCATCGCGTCGGAGGTCCAGACAGGTAGTCCGTCCGGGCGCGTCACTGCCTGGATGTTCGCCCCGACGTCGCGGTGTTTGCCGGAGTACCAGGCGTCGATCGTCTCGCCCTTGACGCTGGTGGTGCTCTCGGTGAGGCGGTCGGTGTCGAACAGTTTCCCGTCGAGGATCACGGGGGCCAGTCCTGGTCGGCGACGCGTCGTAGCGCGTCGTGCAGGGTGGGGGTCTGCGCGGCCAGGACGCGTACGGTCGTCGGCGACGTGCCGTAGGCGGTGGCACGCGACACCCCGAATCCCGCCCCGAGAGCGGTCTTGTCTTCACCTTCGCGGAACCACACCAGGACGAGAAGCGCCTGGTAGAAGCAGGTCAGAGCACGTGTTCCGGGACGGGTGCCCACCCTGCGGCGCTCGGCACGCAGCAGCCGGGCCACGTGATGTACGAGTTCCCTGGGGACGTCGAGGATGGCACGATAGGCAATCACGTGGGTCCTTCCTGGTAGATCGGATTCCGTCGCAGGAACCTGTCCACCTGAGGGCCCCACGCCTCGTCTCCGCTCCGTCCGTTATGGACGTGATGCCCGTGTCATCCCGAACCCGGGTCGAATCCTTGTAGAGATCACCTCAGTGGGTGGCGCTGGATCCTCGGGTGCGGTCCCGGCCACCGCGAGAATGACCCCGTCCGAGGGCTCCACCACCGGACCTGGTGGCGGAGAAGCCAGGTGGGTCCGAGGTCGACCTGTGTCGAGGGGAGTGGGATGTGAGGCATCTCGAACGGCGATGTGACGCTCGGTCGCCGGAACGGCCGTACAAGGGTGGGATTGTCGATCGTCCTGGCCGTGGCCGGTGACCTGCGCGACGAGGTTCGGAGCCGGCAGCAACGGGTCGGGTGGAGGTGAGAGGGGTGCCCCGCTCGACCGGAGGCGTTAACAAGGGGCCCTTCCTCTCGACCGTCCGTAGGGCGGGACGGGGCGGGCGTAGCGTCGGAGCCGCCACCGGGCGTGACAGACTGACTGACGTGTTGCGCTGGCTGACTGCAGGTGAATCCCATGGTCCCGCCCTCGTCGCGCTCCTGGAGGGGGTGCCTGCCGGGGTCGAGGTGACCACCGGTGAGATCGGGCGTGACCTGGCCCGCCGCCGCCTCGGCTACGGCCGGGGCGCCCGGATGGCGTTCGAGCAGGACGAGATCGAGGTCATCGGCGGGCTCCGCCACGGGGTGACCCTGGGTAGCCCGGTGGCGATCAGGGTCGGCAACTCCGAGTGGCCCAAGTGGCAGACGGTGATGGCCGCCGACCCGGTGGACCCGGACGAGTTGGCCAGCCAGGCCCGCAACGCCCCGCTGACCCGGCCCCGTCCCGGCCACGCCGACCTGGCCGGGATGCAGAAGTACGGCCACACCGACGCCCGTCCGATCCTGGAACGGGCCAGCGCCCGGGAGACCGCCGCCCGGGTGGCGGTGGGCACCGTCGCCAAGGCCCTGGTGAAGCAGACCCTCGGGATCGAGATCGTCTCGCACGTCGTCGAGTTGGGTCCGATCGCCGTCAAGCCGGGTCTGCGCCCCGAGCCGCAGGACGCCGACCGGATCGACGCCGACCCGCTGCGCTGCCTGGACGCCGAGGCCAGCGCCCTGATGGTCGCCGAGGTCGACGCCGCGAAGAAGGCCGCCGACACCCTCGGCGGGGTGGTCGAGGTCCTCGCCTACGGGGTGCCCCCGGGCCTGGGCAGCCACGTCCAGTGGGACCGCAAGCTCGACGCCCGGCTGGCCACCGCCCTGATGTCGATCCAGGCGATCAAGGGTGTGGAGATCGGGGACGGCTGGTTGCAGGCCCGGTCCCGGGGCTCCGAGGCGCACGACGAGATCGTTCCCACCGCCACCGGGGTCCGTCGGGTCACCGACCGGGCCGGAGGGCTGGAGGGTGGCATCACCACCGGTGAGCCGCTGCGGGTGAAGGCGGCGATGAAGCCGATCTCCTCGCTGAACCGGGCCCTGGCCACCGTCGACATCACCACCGGTGAGGCGACCACCGCTATCAACCAGCGTTCCGACGTCTGTGCGGTCCCGGCGGCGGCGGTGGTCGCCGAGGCGATGGTGGCCCTGGTCCTCGCCGAGGCGACGATGGAGAAGTTCGGCGGCGACTCGGTCGCCGAGATCCGCCGGAACCTGGCCGGCTACCTCGACGCCCTGGTGATCCGGTGACCGCGACGGGTGCCGTCCGGTGGGGCGTGATCCGGTGACGAAGCCGGTGGTCGTCCTGGTCGGGGCGCCCGGGTCGGGGAAGACCACTGTCGGCGAGACACTGGCCGCCGCGCTCGGCGTGGGGTTCCGGGACACCGACACCGACATCGAGGCCCTGGCCGGCAAGCCGATCCCGGAGATCTTCATCGACGAGGGGGAGGCCCACTTCCGGGACCTGGAACGGGCGGCGGTGGCCGCCGCCCTGACCTCGCATCCCGGGATCCTCGCCCTCGGCGGCGGCGCGATCCTCGCCGAGGAGAACCGGGCAGCCCTTGTCGGTCACACTGTGGTCCACCTGTCGGTGGAGCTGACCGACGCGGTGAAGCGGGTCGGGTTGGGAGTCGGTCGGCCGCTTTTGGCGATCAACCCCCGGGCCACCCTGAAGCACCTGATGGACCAGCGTCGACCGCTCTACGCCGAGGTGGCCACCGCCACCGTGGTCACCGACGGGCGGACCCCGACCGAGATCGCCGACGAGATCGTCTCCCTGGTCGAACGCTGACCCGACGTGGGCCTCGTAGGGAAGTGGCCCACAGCGGGGCCGAGATCTTCCAAGGTCTCTGACGAGCGCTGGTCGGGTGCGCCTGGACGGAGAACGGAGACTAGGCTCGCCCCGATGAACGAGGTGACCCGGATTCCGGTCGGCGGCGATCAGCCGTACGACGTACTGGTGGGACGTGACCTGCTCGACGCGCTGCCCGGCCTGCTGCCCGGCGCGGACCGCGCCGCCGTGCTGTACGCGCCCCCGCTCAAGGGGCTGGCCGACGCGGTGGCCGACCGGCTGCGTGCCGCCGGGGTCGAGGCGCTGACGATCGAGGTCCCCGACGCCGAGGGTGGCAAGCGGATCGAGGTCGCCGCCGACTGCTGGGACCGGCTCGGGGCGGCCGGGTTCACCCGTACCGACGTGGTGGTCGGGGTGGGCGGCGGCGCGGTGACCGACCTGGCCGGTTTCGTCGCGGCCTGCTGGCTGCGCGGGGTCCGGTGGGTGCCGGTGGCCACCTCCCTGCTGGGCATGGTCGACGCGGCGGTGGGCGGCAAGACGGGGGTGAACACTGCCGCCGGGAAGAACCTGGTCGGCGCGTTCCACCCGCCGGTGGGGGTGCTGGCCGACCTCGCCACCCTGGACACCCTGCCCCCGGCCGACCTGGCCGCCGGGCTGGCCGAGGTGGTCAAGTGCGGGTTCATCGCCGACCCGGTCATCCTCGACCTGGTCGAGCGGGACCCGGCGGCGGCCGTCGACCCGACCGGACCGGTCTGCCGGGAGCTGATCGAACGCGCGATCCGGGTCAAGGCCGACGTGGTCTCCGGTGACCTGCGGGAGTCGGGCCTGCGGGAGGTCCTCAACTACGGGCACACCCTGGCCCACGCCATCGAGAAGGTGGAGGGCTACCGGTGGCGTCACGGCGACGCGGTCGCCGTCGGCCTGGTGTACGCGGGTGCCCTGGCCCGGCTCGCCGGTCGCCTCGACGAGGCCACCGCCGCCCGGCACCGCAGCGCGGTGGCAGCGCTCGGCCTGCCCACCGGGTACGCCGCCGACGCCTGGCCGGACCTGCTGGCGGCGATGCGGGTGGACAAGAAGGCCCGGGGCAGCAGGCTGCGGTTCGTGGTGCTGGACGGCCTGGCCCGCCCGGCGATTCTCGACGGTCCGGACGACGACCTCCTGCACGCCGCCTACCGGGAGGTCAGCGCATGAGGGTGTACGTCCTCAACGGCCCGAACCTGGGGCGGCTCGGCACCCGTCAGGTCGACGTGTACGGGGTGACCGGCTACGCCGACCTCGTCGAGCTGTGCGAGTCGACCGGCCGTGACCTGGGGCTGGACGTGACGGTCCGGCAGACCGACGCCGAGCACGAGTTGGTGGGGTGGCTGCACGACGCCGCCGACGAGCAGGCGGCGGTGGTCCTCAACCCGGCTGCCTGGTCGCACTACTCGATAGCGGTCCGGGACGCCTGCGCCCTGCTCCGGGGGCCGCTGGTGGAGGTGCACATCTCCAACATCCACGCCCGGGAGTCCTTCCGGCACCACTCCGTCGTCTCGGCGGTGGCCACCGGGGTGATCTGTGGCCTGGGCGTCGACGGGTACCGCCTGGCCCTGCACCATCTGGCCGCCCGGGCCGGGGCGGGCTCGGTGGTGGATTCCGGCGAGCCGACCAGCTAGTAGACTTCGTGGGTCTGTCCGCCAAATGACGATCAAGGCAGGAAATGGCCTCTACCAACGACCTCAAGAACGGCCTGGTTCTCAACCTCGACGGGGAGCTGTGGGCTGTCGTCGAATTCCAGCACGTCAAGCCCGGTAAGGGTGGTGCCTTCGTACGCACCACGCTGAAGAACGTGCTCTCCGGCAAGGTCGTCGACAAGACCTTCAACGCGGGCACGAAGGTCGAGACGGCGACCGTCGACAAGCGCACCATGCAGTACCTGTACGCCGACGGCGAGGACTTCGTCTTCATGGATCTGGAGACCTTCGACCAGATCACGGTGCTGGGCGGGACGGTCGGCGAGGCGGCCAACTACCTGCTGCCCGAGGCCGAGGCGACCGTCGCCACCCACGAGGGGGTGCCGCTCTACATCGAGCTGCCGACCAGCGTGGTCCTCCAGGTCACCTACACCGAGCCGGGTCTGCAGGGCGACCGGTCGACCGGCGGCAACAAGCCGGCCACCGTCGAGACCGGGGCGACGGTGCAGGTGCCGCTCTTCATCACCACCGACGAGAAGATCAAGGTCGACACCCGCGACGGCCGTTACCTCGGCCGCGCCTGATGGCCGAGGGTCCCAAGCAGCAGATGCCGGCGCGTCGTAAGGCGCGCAAGCGGGCGTTGGACGTGCTCTACGAGGCTGACCAGCGCGACCGCCCTCCGGTGGAGGTGCTCGCCGGGTACATCGAGCGGATCGAGCGTCCCCGCCCGGAGCACCTGGGGTACACGGTCAGCCTGGTGGAGGGGGTGGCCGCGCACCTCGACCGGATCGACGAGTTGATCGCGAGCTACGCCGAGGGCTGGACCATCAACCGGATGCCGGTGGTCGACCGCAACCTCGCCCGGATCGCCGTCTACGAGTTGCTCTACGTCGACGGGGTCGACGATCCGGTGGCGATCAGCGAGGCGGTGGAGTTGGCCCGGCAGATGTCGACAGACGACTCTCCCCGGTTCCTCAACGGGCTGCTGGACCGGATCTCCGAGTACGCCACCCGTTGATCATCCTCTTCCGCCTGGTGGGACGCGTTCCGGCAGGCGGGACGTGGTGGTGAGCGGAAGATCACAGATGACCGCGAGGGGCCCGAGCCGTACGGCTCGGGCCCCTCGCGGTCGTGGTCTCAGGAGGCGAAGAACGCCCGGGGGTCGGCGACCAGGACCCCGTGCTCGGTGAGGCGCTCGATCAGTCCCGACGGGGAGGCGTCGTAGACGATCGCGAGGGCCCGCAGGTCGTCGGCGCGGATGGAGAGCACCCGGCCGTTGTAGTCGCCGCGCTGCTGCTGGATGGCGCGGGCGTACCTGGCCACGTAGGCGAGGTCCTCGGACGCCTCGTCGTAGAGCCGCTCCAGGTCCAGCACGATCTTGCTGGTCGGCTCGTGGCGCACCCCGCTGCCGTCGGGCAGCAGCTCGGAGACGGGTACGCGGTAGAAGTCGGCCAACTCGGCCAAGCGGGACACCGTGACCGCCCGGTCACCGCGTTCGTAGGAGCCGACCACGACGGCCTTCCAGCGGCCGTTGGACTTCTCCTCCACCCCCTGCAGGGACAGGCCCTGCTGCTGGCGGATGGAACGCAGGCGGGCGCCCAGCGACTTGGCGTATTCAGAGGGCATTCGGACACTCCCAGTGCTGCTCGGGGTTCTCCCAGCGATCGCTACGGAGCGTGACGGTACGCAGATTGCGACACCTGGTCAAGTGCTCATGAGATCACTGTTGAGATGGTCGGGTGAGTTGTCCCCATTTCTGGGGGCTGACCCGAGGATCAGCAGCCCGTGCTTGTCGAGTCGGTGACCACTGGTAACGTGGCGTGAGCTTCGGTAGTGGCTGCTCGCAGCCCCCGGGGCGCTCCCGACATCCTTTAACGACCCGTCCCGTGAGGCGGGGAAGGAGGTCCGCCGTGGCCTACCCACCGGCTGCCCGACCGTCACCGGCGCGGCAACCCTCGGTGAAGGTGATCCTCACCGCCGCCGACGTCTCCCGCGTCGTCGACCGCATCGCCCACCAGATCCTGGAGAAGACCCAGGGGGCCGCGGACACCGTCCTGCTCGGCATCCCCACCCGGGGTGTCCCGCTGGCACGACGGCTCGCCGCCCGGATCAGCACCTTCGAGGACGTCGAGGTGCCGGTGGGGGTGCTCGACATCACGCTCTACCGCGACGACCTGCGCCGGCACGCCACCCGGGCGGTCGGACCGACCCAGTTGCCCTCCGGCGGGATCGACGGCCGCCGGGTCGTCCTCGTCGACGACGTGCTGTTCTCCGGGCGTACGGTCCGGGCCGCGCTCGACGCGCTCAGCGACGTCGGCCGCCCCTCCTCGGTGCAGCTGGCCGTCCTGGTCGACAGGGGCCACCGGCAGTTGCCCATCCGCGCCGACTACGTGGGCAAGAACATCCCCACCGCGGCGGTCGAGAACGTCAAGGTCACCCTGGCCGAGACCGACGGCACCGACGAGGTACGCCTCTACGGGGAGGCCGTGTCGTGAGCGGGCGCACCACAGCGCGGCGCAGCCGGTCGGCAGTGAACGAAAGGCGGGCGTACGCATGATCAAGCACCTGCTCTCCGGGGCGGACCTGGACGCCGAGACCGCGACCCAGATCCTGGACACCGCCGCCGAGATGGCAACCGTCGCCGGCCGGGAGGTCAAGAAGCTGCCCGCGCTGCGCGGCCGGACTGTGGTGAACCTCTTCTACGAGGACTCCACCCGGACCCGGATCTCGTTCGAGGCGGCGGCGAAGCGGCTCAGCGCCGACGTGATCAACTTCTCGGCGCGGGGTTCCAGCGTCGCCAAGGGCGAGAGCCTGAAGGACACCGCGCTCACCCTCCAGGCGATGGGGGCCGACGCGGTCGTCGTCCGGCACCCGGCCTCCGGTGCCCCGCACCGGCTCGCCGACTGGGTCGACGGGTCGGTGGTCAACGCCGGGGACGGCACCCACGAGCACCCCACCCAGGCGCTGCTGGACGCGTACACGATGCGCTCCCGGCTGGGCCGGTTGGCGGGCCTGTCCGTCGCGGTGGTCGGGGACGTCCTGCACAGCCGGGTGGCCCGCTCCAACGTCCTGCTGCTGTCCACCCTCGGTGCGAAGGTCACCCTGGTCGGCCCGCCGACGCTGATCCCGGTGGACATCGCCGCCGCGCTGGCCCCCGGCACCGCCGTCTCCTACGACCTGGACTCGGTGCTGCCCGGCACCGACGTGGTGATGATGCTGCGGGTCCAGCGGGAACGGATGGGGGACTCCTTCTTCCCCTCCGCCCGCGAGTACGCCCGCCGGTACGGGCTCGACGGCCCCCGCCTGCGTCGCCTGCCCGACCACGCCATCGTCATGCATCCGGGGCCGATGAACCGGGGGATGGAGATCACCCCCGAGGTGGCGGACTCGCCCCGGTCAACAATCGTCGAACAGGTCGCCAACGGGGTCTCCGTGCGGATGGCCGTCCTCTACCTGCTGCTCGGAGGGAGCAACCGGTGACCGCGTACCTGGTCAAGAACGTGAGCGTGGTCGGTGCCGCACCGACCGACCTGCTGATCCGCGACGGTGTCGTCGCCGAGGTCGGGCCGGGGCTGTCCGCCCCGGACGCCCTGGTGATCGAGGCCGACGGGCTGGTCGCCCTGCCCGGCCTGGTCGACCTGCACACCCACCTGCGGGAGCCCGGCCGGGAGGACGCCGAGACCGTCGAGTCCGGGTCCCGGGCGGCGGCGCTGGGCGGCTACACCGCCGTCTGCGCGATGGCGAACACCTCCCCGGTCGCCGACACCGCCGGTGTGGTCGAGCAGGTCTGGCGGCTGGGCCGGGAGGCCGGGCTGGTCGACGTCCAGCCGATCGGCGCTGTCACCGTCGGCCTGGCCGGGGAGCGCCTGGCCGAACTGGGGGCGATGGCCGACTCGGCGGCCCGGGTGCGGATCTTCTCCGACGACGGGCACTGCGTCGCCGACCCGAAGCTGATGCGCCGGGCGCTGGAGTACGTCAAGGCCTTCGACGGGATCATCGCCCAGCACGCCGAGGAGCCCCGGCTCACCGAGGGCGCCCAGATGCACGAGGGGGAGGTCTCCACCCGGCTCGGCCTGACCGGGTGGCCGGCGGTCGCCGAGGAGGCGATCATCGCCCGGGACGTCCTGCTCGCCGAGCACGTCGGCAGTCGACTCCACGTCTGCCACGTCTCCACCGCCGGCAGCGTCGAGGTCCTGCGCCAGGCCAAGGCCCGGGGGGTACGCGTCACCGCCGAGGTCACCCCGCACCACCTCCTCCTCACCGACGAAGCCGTCGGCGGGAGGAGTGAGCTTGCGAGCCCCGCACTCGCGACCAAGGCCGGTCCGGTCGGCGGGAGGAGTGAGCCGGGTAGCCCGGAGGTGGGCGGGGACTGGGAGCCGGGGGCCAGCTACGACCCGGTGTTCAAGGTCAACCCGCCGCTGCGGACCGTCGCCGACGTGGCCGCCCTGCGCGCCGCCCTGGTCGAGGGGGTCGTCGACATCGTCGCCACCGACCACGCACCGCACACCGTGGAGGACAAGGAGTGCGAGTGGGCGTACGCCCGCCCCGGCATGCTCGGTCTGGAGACCGCGCTGTCGATCGCGCTGGAGGTGCTCGGACCCGAGTGGGACCTGATCGCCGAGCGGCTGTCCCGGGCACCGGCCCGGATCGCCGGGCTGACCGGGCACGGCGTCGATCCGGCCCCCGGGGTGCCGGCCAACCTGACCCTGGTGGACCCGGCCGCCCGTCGCCGGATCGAACCGGCCGACCTGGCCAGCCACAGCCGCAACACCCCGTACGCCGGAATGACGCTCCCGGGTCGCGTCGTGGCGACCTTCCTACGCGGCGAGGCGACCGTGCTCGACGGAAAGGCAGTGAAGTAACAGTGACTCGGAGACGAGCGGCGATCCTGGTGTTGGAGGACGGCCGGACCTTCCACGGTGAGGCCTACGGCAGCATCGGGGAGACCTTCGGTGAGGCGGTCTTCAACACCGGCATGACCGGTTACCAGGAGACCCTGACCGACCCGTCGTACCACCGGCAGGTGGTGGTGCAGACCAGCCCGCACATCGGCAACACCGGCGTCAACGACGCCGACGACGAGTCGGGCCGGATCTGGGTGGCCGGGTACGTGGTGCGTGACCCCGCCCGGATCGGCTCGAACTGGCGCGCCACCGGCGGGCTGGAGGACCGGCTGGCCACCGAGGGTGTGGTCGGCATCAGTGGGATCGACACCCGGGCGCTCACCCGCCACCTGCGGGAGCGGGGCGCGATGCGGGTCGGCATCTCCAGCGTCGACGACGACCCGAGGGGCCTGCTGGCCCGGGTCCGGGAGGCGCCGCAGATGGTCGGGGCGGACCTTTCCACCCAGGTGACCACCGAGAAGCCGTACGTGGTGTCGGCCGAGGGGGAGCACCGGTACACGGTGGCCGCCCTCGACCTGGGGATCAAGCGCAACGTCCCGCGTCGGCTCGCCGCCCGGGGGGTCACCACCCACGTCCTGCCCGCCGGTTCGACGATCGAGGAGCTGTTGGCCACCGGTGCCGACGCGGTGTTCTTCTCGCCCGGTCCGGGTGACCCGGCGACCGCCGACGGCCCGGTCGGGTTGGCGCGGGAGGTGCTGCGCCGCCGGATCCCGCTGTTCGGCATCTGCTTCGGCAGTCAGATCCTCGGTCGGGCGCTCGGCTTCGGCACGTACAAGCTGGGTTACGGGCACCGGGGCATCAACCAGCCGGTCCTGGACCGGCTGACCGGCAAGGTCGAGGTGACCAGCCACAACCACGGCTTCGCGGTGCAGGTGCCGGGGGCGGGGGCCGGCGCGGTCGTACCCGACCAGGTGATCGAGACCGAGTTCGGCGGCGTGGAGGTCTCCCACGTCTGCCTCAACGACAACGTGGTCGAGGGGCTACGGGCCCGCGACGTGCCGGCCTTCACCGTGCAGTACCACCCTGAGGCGGCGGCCGGACCGCGCGACGCGGACTACCTCTTCGACCGGTTCGCCGAGCTGATCGAGGGCCGGAACCAGAGCGAGGGCCGTGGCCCCGACCGGAACACCACCGAAGGCGGCAAGGATGCCTAAGCGCACCGATCTCAAGCACATCCTGGTCATCGGCTCCGGGCCGATCGTGATCGGGCAGGCCTGCGAGTTCGACTACTCCGGCACCCAGGCCTGCCGGGTGCTGCGGGAGGAGGGCATCCGGGTCAGCCTGATCAACTCGAACCCGGCGACCATCATGACCGACCCGGAGTTCGCCGACGCCACGTACGTCGAGCCGATCACCCCGGAGTTCGTCGAGCTGGTCATCGCCCGGGAACGGCCGGACGCGGTCCTGCCCACCCTGGGCGGGCAGACCGCGCTGAACACGGCCGTCGCCCTGGCCGAGGCGGGGATCCTGGAGAAGTACGGCGTCGAGCTGATCGGGGCCGACATCGAGGCGATCCGGCGCGGCGAGGACCGGCAGCTGTTCAAGGACGTCGTCGCCGCCGCCGGGGCCCGCATCGGCATCGAGGACCCGTCGTCGCTGGTGCCGCGTTCGCGGGTCTGCCACTCGATGACCGAGGTCGAGGCGGCCGTCGCCGAGCTGGGCCTGCCGGTGGTGATCCGGCCGTCGTTCACCATGGGCGGCCTCGGCTCCGGGATGGCGCACAACGACGAGGACCTGCACCGCATCGCCGGCGCAGGGCTGGCCGCCAGCCCGGTCACCGAGGTGCTGATCGAGGAGAGCGTGCTCGGCTGGAAGGAGTACGAGCTCGAACTCATGCGTGACCGCCACGACAACGTGGTGGTGGTCTGCTCGATCGAGAACGTCGACCCGATGGGCGTGCACACCGGCGACAGCGTGACTGTGGCCCCGGCCATGACGCTCACCGACAGGGAGTACCAGAGCCTGCGCGACCTGGGCATCGCGGTGCTGCGCGAGGTCGGCGTGGACACCGGTGGCTGCAACATCCAGTTCGCTGTCAACCCGGCCGACGGTCGGCTCGTGGTGATCGAGATGAACCCCCGGGTGTCCCGGTCGTCGGCGCTGGCCTCGAAGGCGACGGGCTTCCCGATCGCCAAGATCGCGGCCAAGCTGGCCATCGGCTACACCCTGGACGAGATCCCCAACGACATCACCCGCAAGACCCCGGCGGCGTTCGAGCCGTCCCTGGACTACGTGGTGGTGAAGATCCCCCGGTTCGCGTTCGAGAAGTTCCCCGGTGCCGACCCGGAGCTGACCACCACGATGAAGTCCGTCGGCGAGGCGATGAGCCTCGGACGGAACTTCACCGAGGCGCTGAACAAGGCGATGCGGTCGATGGAGACCAAGGCGGCGGGCTTCTGGACCATCGCCGACCCGGCCGACGCGACGAAGGAGAACACCCTCGCCGCGCTCCGGATCCCGCACGACGGTCGGCTCTACACAGTCGAGCGGGCGCTGCGTCTGGGTGCCTCGATCAGCGAGGTCTCTGCCGCGTCCGGCGGGATCGACCCGTGGTTCCTCGACCAGATCTCCGCCCTCGTCGAGCTGCGGGCGGAGATCGTCGCCGCGCCGGTGCTCGACGAGGAGCTGCTGCGCCGGGCCAAGCGGGCCGGGTTGTCCGACGGGCAGCTCGCCGCACTGCGCCCGGAGCTCGCCGCCGAGGACGGGGTCCGGACCCTGCGGCACCGGTTGGGCGTGCGCCCGGTCTACAAGACCGTCGACACCTGCGCGGCCGAGTTCGAGGCGACGACCCCGTACCACTACTCGTCGTACGACTCGGAGACCGAGGTGACCGGGTCGGCCCGGCCGAAGGTCGTCATCCTCGGGTCCGGGCCGAACCGGATCGGTCAGGGCATCGAGTTCGACTACTCGTGTGTCCACGCGGTCATGGCGCTGCGGGGCGCACCGACCGGTTCGGGCGACGAGGGCGGCGGGTTCGAGACCGTCATGGTCAACTGCAACCCGGAGACCGTCTCCACCGACTACGACACCGCCGACCGGCTCTACTTCGAGCCGTTGACCTTCGAGGACGTCATCGAGGTGTGGCACGCCGAGGACACCTCCGGGAAGGCTGCCGGCGGTCCGGGCGTGGTCGGGGTGATCGTGCAGCTCGGCGGGCAGACCCCGCTGGGCCTGGCGCAGCGGCTGAAGAACGCCGGGGTGCCGGTGGTCGGCACCTCGCCGGAGTCGATCCACCTGGCCGAGGAGCGGGGCGCGTTCGGGGAGGTGCTGGCCCGGGCCGGGCTGCGTGCCCCGGCGCACGGCACCGCCGTCTCCTACGAGCAGGCGCGGGCGATCGCCGAGGAGATCGGCTACCCGGTCCTGGTCCGCCCGTCGTACGTCCTGGGCGGCCGGGGCATGGAGATCGTCTACGACGACCCGACGCTGCGTGACTACATCGGTCGGGCCACCGACATCTCGCCGGACCATCCGGTGCTGGTGGACCGGTTCCTCGACGACGCCATCGAGATCGACGTGGACGCGCTCTGCGACGCCGACGGTGAGGTGTACCTGGGTGGCGTGATGGAGCACATCGAGGAGGCCGGTATCCACTCCGGTGACTCGTCCTGCGTGCTGCCGCCGATCACCCTGGCCGGTCAGCACATCGACCAGGTCCGCCGCTACACCGAGGCGATCGCCCACGGTGTGGGGGTACGCGGTCTGCTCAACGTCCAGTACGCGCTCAAGGACGACGTGCTGTACGTCCTGGAGGCCAACCCCCGGGCGTCGCGGACGGTGCCGTTCGTGTCCAAGGCGACGGCGGTGCCGCTGGCGAAGGCGGCGGCCCGAATCGCCCTCGGTGCCACCATCGCCGAGCTGCGTGCCGAGGGGATGCTGCCGGAGACCGGCGACGGCGGATCGCTGCCGGCGCACGCCCCGATCGCGGTCAAGGAGGCGGTGCTGCCGTTCAAGCGGTTCCGGACCCCGGCCGGCAAGGGCGTGGACTCGCTGCTGGGTCCGGAGATGAAGTCGACGGGTGAGGTGATGGGGATCGACCCGCACTTCGGGCACGCCTTCGCCAAGTCCCAGTCGGCCGCGTACGGTTCCCTGCCGACCGGGGGGAAGATCTTCGTCTCGGTGGCGAACCGGGACAAGCGGGCGATGGTCTTCCCGGTCAAGCGCCTGGCGGACCTGGGCTTCGAGATCCTGGCCACCGAGGGCACCGCCGAGGTGCTGCGCCGCCACGGCATCGCCTGCGAGCAGGTCGGCAAGCACTACCAGGCTGGTGCGGACGACGACGCGGTGTCGCTGATCCTGCGCGGTGAGGTGGCCCTGGTGGTGAACACCCCGCAGGGGTCGGGGGCGAGCGCCCGCTCCGACGGGTACGAGATCCGCAGTGCCGCCGTCACCGCCGACCTGCCCTGCATCACCACGGTCCCGGGTGCGGCGGCTGCGGTGATGGGCATCGAGGCGCGGATCCGTGGGGACATGCAGGTCCGTCCCCTCCAGGAGCTCCACGCCACCCTGCGGCCGGCCCGGTGACGGCGGGGGTGCGGGTTGCTGTTTGAGAAGGTCGTCCGCAACGGGTTGTTCCGGGTGGGTGGCGGGGACGCCGAGGCGGCGCACGAGTGGACGCTGCGTCGGCTGGCGGTGCTCGGTCGGCAGCCTGCGCTGCTGGCCGCGCTGCGGGCCCGCTACCTGACCCGGGCACCCCGGACGGTGTTCGGGGTCGAGTTCCCCAACCCGGTGGGGTTGGCCGCCGGCATGGACAAGAACGGGGTGGCCCTGCCGGCCTGGCCGGCGCTGGGCTTCGGCTTCGTCGAGGTCGGCACGGTCACCGCGCACGCCCAGCCGGGGAACCCCACCCCCCGGATGTTCCGGCTCCGCGACAGCGAGGCCGTGATCAACCGGATGGGGTTCAACAACGCCGGTGCCGAGGCGCTCGCCGCCCGGCTGGCCGCGTCGTCCCGTCCGCTGGGGGTCCCGTTGGGGATCTCGCTGGGCAAGTCGAAGGTGACCCCGCTGGACGAGGCGGTGGAGGACTACCTCACCTCGTACCGGGCGTTGCGGGAGCACGGTGACTACTTCGCCGTCAACGTCTCCTCCCCGAACACCCCGGGGCTGCGCGCGTTGCAGGACAGGGAACATCTGGACGCCCTGTTGTCGGCGCTGGTCGGTGAGAAGCCGGTGCTGGTGAAGATCGCCCCGGACCTGACCGAACCGGCCATCGCGGAGCTGCTGGAAGTCTGCCTGGCCCGGGGCGCGGCCGGGGTGATCGCCACGAACACCACACTGTCCCGCGACGGGCTCGCCTACGCCGACCGGCCGCGCGCCGAGGAGGCCGGGGGACTCTCCGGTCGGCCGCTGGCCGACCGGGCCCGTCAGGTGGTCTCCTTCGTGCACACCGAGACCGGTGGACGGCTTCCGGTGATCGGGGTCGGCGGGATCATGGACCCGGACGACGGGGTCCGGATGTTCGACGCCGGGGCCAGTCTGGTGCAGCTCTACACCGGGTTCGTCTACCGGGGGCCGGCTCTGCCCCGGGCCGTGGCGGTCGCGTCGAACCGTGCCGCCGCCAGGTGATCCGGCACCCGGCCACCGCCTCGGCGGTGGTCCGGGTGGCCGGTGGGCCAGTGGAGGTACGGGAGGGACCGCTGCGATGACACCGGAGGAGATCCTCGCGGCCGATCGGGAACACGTCTGGCACCCGTACGCCCCGCTGCCGCCGCAGACCCCGCCGTACCTGGTGACCGAGGCGCAGGGGGTACGGCTGCGGCTGGCCGACGGCCGGGAACTGGTCGACGGGATGGCGTCGTGGTGGTCGGCGATCCACGGGTACCGGCATCCGGTCCTCGACGCGGCGGTCACCGACCAGCTGGGCCGGATGAGTCACGTGATGTTCGGCGGTCTGACCCACGAGCCTGCGGTCCGCCTGGCCCGTACCCTCGTCGAACTGGCCCCGGAAGGGCTGGAGCGGGTCTTCCTCGCCGACTCCGGGTCGGTGAGCGTCGAGGTGGCGGTCAAGATGTGCCTCCAGTACCAGCGGGCCACCGGTCGGCCGCAGCGGCACCGGCTGGGCACCTGGCGCGGCGGGTACCACGGGGACACCTTCCACCCGATGAGCGTCTGCGACCCGGTCGGCGGGATGCACCACCTCTGGACCGACGTCCTGCCCCGGCAGGTCTTCGCCCCGCAACCGCCGTCCGGGTTCGACACCCCGCCGGATCCCGCGTACTGCGCGGCGCTGGCCGAGTCGGTCCAGCGGCACGCCGACGAACTGGCCGCGGTGATCGTCGAGCCGGTGGTGCAGGGCGCCGGGGGGATGCGTTTCCACAATCCGGAGTACCTGCGGGTGCTGCGCGAGGTGACCCGGGAACACGGGGTGCTGCTGGTCTTCGACGAGATCGCCACCGGATTCGGTCGGACCGGGACGATGTTCGCCGCCGAGCACGCCGGGGTCGTCCCGGACGTGCTCTGTGTGGGCAAGGCGCTCACCGGCGGGTACCTGAGCCTTGCCGCCGCGCTCTGCACGCCGGAGGTGGCCCGGGGGATCTCCGCCGACGGTGGGGTCCTGGCGCACGGGCCGACGTTCATGGGCAACCCGTTGGCGTGCGCGGTGGCCGAGGCCTCCCTCGGACTGCTCCGCTGCGGGGACTGGGCCGCCGAGGTGTCGCGGGTGGGCGCCGGACTGCGGGCCGGTCTGGAACCGCTGCGGGCCGCGCCCGGGGTGCACGACGTCCGGGTGCTCGGCGGGATCGGCGTGGTGCAGGTGGACCGTCAGGTCGACGTCCCGGCGGCCACGGCGGCGGCGGTGGAGTGCGGCGTCTGGCTGCGCCCGTTCCGGGACCTGGTGTACGTGATGCCGCCGTACGTCACCGACGACGCGGACCTGGCCCGCATCACGGTCGGGGTGGCGGCGGCGGTGGCGGCCGGCTGAGCCGACGTCGGGCGACCCTCTCGGTCGCCACGAAGGAAGAGGTCATCCCACGGCGTGTCGCCGTGGGGACACGACGCAGGAGGTTCCCGGACGGTCCCACCGTCGCGGGATGTGAAGGGGGTACGGACGGATGGAGAGCTTCGGTAGCCGGTTGCACCGGGCGACGGCCGAGCGGGGACCGCTCTGCGTGGGGATCGACCCGCACCCGGGTCTGCTGGCCCGTTGGGGTCTGCCCGACAGCGTGGAGGGCCTGCGTCGGTTCGCCGAGACGGCGGTGGAGGCGTTCGGTGACCGGGTTGCGGTGGTTAAGCCTCAGTCGGCCTTCTTCGAGCGGTTCGGCGCGTCGGGCGTGTCGGTTCTTGAGTCAACTATCCGACAGTTGCGAGAAGCCGGTTCGCTCGTTCTGCTCGACGTCAAGCGTGGCGACATCGGCTCAACGGTCAGCGCCTACGCTTCCGCGTACCTCGATCCATCCAGCCCCCTGTATGTCGACGCGGTGACCGCCAGTCCGTACCTCGGGGTGGGTTCGCTGGCTCCGATGTTCGACCTGGCCGCCACGCACGGGGGTGGGGTGTTCGTTCTGGCCCTCACCTCCAACCCGGAGGGGGCATCGGTGCAACGCGCTGTCAGTCCCGACGGGCGGACTGTGGCGCAGACCGTGATTGACGAGATTTCGCAGCTCAACAGCGGTGTGAAGCCGCTCGGCAGTTTCGGGCTCGTCGTCGGGGCGACCATTGGCGAGACAGGTCACGACCTGTCCACCGTGGGGGGTCCGCTGCTCGCTCCGGGGCTCGGTGCGCAGGGTGCCACGGCGGCGGATCTGCGTACCGTCTTCGGCACCGCGCTGCCGTGGGTGCTGCCGACGTACTCGCGGGAGGTGCTCAACGCGGGTCCCGACGTGGCCGCGCTACGGGCCGCGACGGACCGGGTGCTGGCCGAGTGCCGGGCCGCCGTCGAGGGTGGCAACTGACTGACGGCTCGGTCACTGAGCGTCCGTGGGCGCGTGCCCACGTTGCCGAATGCTCCGCTGACCGCTAGTTTTCCCCGCGCTGGGAACCACGGACCCCTTTGGTTTCCAGCGACACCATCTTTCACAGATGCGGCGGTGCGTCCCGCCCGTCGCGATAGGGACCTGAGGAGAACTGGTGCCGCTCCCGTCACTGACCCCTGAGCAGCGCGCAGCAGCGCTGGAGAAGGCCGCGGAAATCCGCAAGGCCCGTGCTGAGCTGAAGGAGCAGCTCAAGCAGGGCAAGACCACCCTCGCCGCCGTGCTCGACCGGGCCGAGGGCGACGATGTCGTCGGCAAGCTCAAGGTCTCGGCCGTCCTGCAGTCGATGCCGGGCATCGGCAAGATCCGGGCGACCCAGATCATGGAGAAGCTGAAGATCGCCGACAGCCGCCGCCTGCGCGGACTCGGCGAGCAGCAGCGTAAGGCTCTGCTGGGAGAGTTCGCCGCCAACTGAGCCGCGACGCCGTGTAGAAACAAGCAGTGAGCACGGATGGCGAGGCGCGCCCGGCGGCTCGGCTCACTGTCCTGGCCGGACCGTCCGGTTCCGGTCGGGAGAGTGTGGTCGAGCTGGTCCGGGCGCGTTCACCGTCCGTCTGGGTGCCCGTTCCGGTCACCACCCGTCCCCGCCGAGGGTGTGAGACGGACGGCATCGACCGGGTCTTCGTCGACCCGGCCGGGTTCGATCAGTTGGCCGAAGACGGCCAGCTGCTGGAGTGGGCCAGGATCGGGCCGTACCGGCGGGGTACGTCGGGCGAGCCGATCCGGTCCCGGTTGCAGGCCGGTCTGCCGGTCCTGCTGCCGTTGGACCTGACCGGCGCGTTGCAGGTGCGTGCAGCGTTGCCCCAGGCCCGCCTGGTCCTGCTCCAGCCCCCCGGCTACCGGCCCGATCCGGCAGTCGCGGCCGCCGTGGACCACGCCGTACTGCACGACCGCACGGATCGGGTGGTCGCTGAGCTGGTAGGCTTGCTCGGTTATTGCGTGCCATCGAGCTTTCCAGAGACACCGAGCTTTCCAGAGACGCAGAGGTAACAGTGGGATCCATCGCCAACCCCGAAGGCATCACCAACCCGCCGATCGACGAGCTGCTCGACAAGACCACCTCGAAGTACGCGCTGGTCATCTTCGCCGCCAAGCGTGCCCGTCAGGTCAACGCCTACTACAGCCAGCTCGGCGAGGGCCTCCTGGAGTACGTCGGCCCCCTGGTGGAGACCACTCCGCAGGAGAAGCCCCTCTCGATCGCCATGCGGGAGATCAACGCCGGTCTGCTCACCGCCGAGCCGACCGACCAGCCGTAGCAATCGCCCCCGGTCCGCCGATGTCTGCCCGGATCGTCCTCGGAGTCGGCGGCGGCATCGCCGCGTACAAGGCCTGCGAACTGCTCCGACTGTTCACCGAGTCGGGGCACCGGGTCCGGGTGGTGCCCACCGCGTCCGCCCTGCGGTTCGTCGGGGCACCGACGTGGGCGGCGCTCTCCGGTCAACCGGTCGCCGAGGACGTCTGGTCCGACGTGCACGAGGTGCCCCACGTACGGCTCGGTCAGCAGGCCGACCTCGTGGTGGTCGCCCCGGCCACGGCCGACCTCCTCGCCCGGGCCGCCCACGGGCTCGCCGACGACCTGCTCACCAACACCCTGCTGACCGCCAGGTGTCCGGTGCTGCTGGCCCCGGCCATGCACACCGAGATGTGGGAGAACCCGGCCACCGTCGCCAACGTCGCCACCCTGCGCAGTCGGGGGGTCCGGGTGATCGAGCCGGCCGTCGGCCGGTTGACCGGCGCCGACACCGGCAAGGGACGGCTGCCCGACCCGGCCGAGATCTTCGCTGTCGCCCGACGGGCGCTGGCCCGGGGCGTCGACGCCCCCGCCGACCTCACCGGGCGGCACGTGGTGGTGACCGCCGGTGGCACCCGCGAGCCGTTGGATCCGGTGCGCTTCCTCGGTAACCGGTCGTCCGGCAAACAGGGGTACGCCTTCGCCCGCGCCGCCGTCGCCCGGGGAGCCCGGGTGACACTGGTCGCTGCCAACGTCTCCCTCGCCGACCCGGCCGGTGTCGACGTGGTCCGGGTCGGCACCACCGAGCAGCTGCGGGCCGCGACGCTTGCCGCCGCCGACTCGGCGGACGCCGTGGTGATGGCGGCGGCGCCTGCCGACTTCCGTCCCGCGACGTACTCCTCCGGGAAAATCAAGAAGTCCGAGTCGGCACCGCCTACCATCGAACTCGTCACCAATCCGGACATCGCCGCCGAGCTCGGTCAGGCCCGTCGCCCGGACCAGGTGCTGGTGATCTTCGCCGCCGAGACCGGGGACGCCGAGGCCAACGGCCGTGACAAGCTCGCCCGCAAGCGAGCCGACCTCGTCGTCGTCAACGAGGTCGGTGCCGACAAGGTCTTCGGGGCCGAGACGAACACGGCGACGGTCATCGAGGCCGACGGCGCGGTACACCGGATGCCCGAACAGTCCAAGGAGGACGTCGCCGACGCCGTCTGGGACCTGGTCGTCGCGCGGTGGCAGACGATTCCCGACAGGTGACCCGGGACGGACCGTCCCCGCGCCCTGATGTCCGCGAGACTAGACTCCCGCGAGACGAGTTATCCATAGCTTAGGAGTGCCGTGACACGCCGCCTCTTTACTTCCGAATCGGTCACGGAAGGCCACCCCGACAAGATCGCCGACCAGATCAGCGACGGCATCCTGGACGCGCTGCTGACGGAGGATCCGCGTAGCCGGGTCGCGGTGGAGACCCTGATCACCACCGGGCAGGTACACGTCGCCGGGGAGGTGACCACCAAGGCGTACGCCGACATCCCGAGCATCGTGCGGGAGACCATCCTCGACATCGGGTACGACTCGTCGAAGAAGGGGTTCGACGGGGCGTCCTGCGGGGTGAACGTCTCCATCGGGGCGCAGTCGCCGGACATCGCCCAGGGCGTGGACAACGCCTTCGAGCTGCGTACCGGGTCGTCGGAGAGCGCGCTGGACGCCCAGGGCGCCGGCGACCAGGGCATGATGTTCGGTTTCGCCTGCTCCGAGACTCCGGAGCTGATGCCGCTGCCGATCGCGTTGGCGCACCGGCTGTCCCGTCGACTGGCGACGGTCCGTAAGGACGGCACCGTGCCGTACCTGCGCCCGGACGGCAAGACCCAGGTCACCATCGAGTACGACGGCCTGCGCCCGGTACGGCTCAACACCGTCGTGGTGTCGAGCCAGCACGCCGCCGACATCTCCCTGGAGTCGCTGCTCACCCCGGACGTCCGTGAGCACGTCATCGCCCCCGAGCTGGAGAGCCTCGGCCTGGACACCAGCGACTACCGGCTGCTGGTCAACCCGACCGGCCGGTTCGAGATCGGTGGCCCGATGGGTGACGCCGGCCTGACCGGACGCAAGATCATCGTGGACACCTACGGCGGGTACGCCCGCCACGGTGGCGGGGCGTTCTCCGGCAAGGACCCGTCGAAGGTGGACCGGTCGGCGGCGTACGCGATGCGGTGGGTGGCCAAGAACATCGTCGCCGCCGGGCTCGCCGAGCGCTGCGAGGCGCAGGTGGCGTACGCGATCGGCAAGGCCCACCCGGTGAGCCTGTTCATCGAGACCTTCGGCACCGAGACGGTGCCGGTCGCCTCGATCGAGAAGGCCGTCAACGAGGTCTTCGACCTGCGCCCGGCCGCGATCATCCGGGACCTGAACCTGCTCCGTCCGATCTACCGGCAGACCGCCGCGTACGGCCACTTCGGCCGGGAGCTGCCCGACCTGACCTGGGAGAGCACCGACCGGGCCGCCGACCTCAAGTCGGCTGCGGGAGCCTGACCGGCACCAAGCGCAGCGACCGGCGACCCGCCGAAGGGTCGCCGGTCGCTCGTGTCTGCGTCGACGTGCCGTTGCCGCACCTCGACCGCCCCTTCGACTACCTCGTCCCGGCCGACCTGGCCGACGCCGCGATGCCCGGCTGCCGGGTGAAGGTGCGCTTCGCCGGGCAGCTCGTCGACGGCTGGCTGCTGGAGCGGGCCGACGAGTCGGCGCACTCCGGTCGACTGGCGTACCTGGAGAAGGTCGTCTCCCCGGTGCCCGTCCTGGCCCCGGAGGTCGCCGGGTTGGCGCGTGCCGTCGCCGACCGGTACGCGGGCAGCCTCGCCGACGTGCTCCGGCTCGCCGTCCCACCCCGGCACGCCCGGGTGGAGAAGGAGATCCTCGCCGCCGAGCCCACCACGTCCGCACCCACCAGCGGGTCGGGCGAACCCACCCCGGCGACGCCCGAACCCGTCCCGGCGACGGCCGGGTCGACGCCCCCTGGCGAGTCCACCCCGGCGACGGGAGGGCAGGGTGGTTGGCGGGACTACCCGGCCGGCCCGGCGCTGCTGCGGGCACTCACGCAGGGGCGGGCACCCCGGGCGGTCTGGTCGGCGTTGCCCGGGGAGGACTGGGCGGCCCGCTACGCCGAGGCGTGCGCCGCCGTCGTCGCCGCCGACCGGGGGGTGGTGATGGTGGTGCCCGACGCCCGGGACCTGGACCGCCTCGACGCCGCCCTGACGGCGACGCTCGGTGCGGGGCGACACGTCTGCCTGTCTGCGGCGCTCGGCCCGGCCCGCCGCTACCGGGCCTTCCTGGCCGCGCGACGCGGGGAGGTCCCGGTGGTCGTCGGCACCCGGGCGGCGATGTTCGCCCCGGTCGAGCGGCTCGGCCTGGTGGCGATCTGGGACGACGGGGACGACCTGCACGCCGAGCCCCGGGCGCCGTACCCGCACGCCCGGGAGGTGCTGCTGACCCGGGCCCAACTCGCTGGGGCCGCCGCCCTGGTGGGCGGGTTCTCCCGCACCGCCGAGGCACAGCTGCTCGTCGAGACCGGGTGGGCCCGGGAGGTGACAACCGACCGGGCGACACTGCGCAGCCGTACCCCGGCGATCGTCCCGACCGGGGACGACCCGCAACTGGCCCGCGATCCGGGGGCGGCGACCGCCCGGCTGCCCAGCCTGGCCTGGACTGCGGCCCGCGACGCGGTCCGTGCCGACCAGCCGGTCCTGGTCCAGGTGCCCCGGCGCGGCTACCTGCCGTCGGTCGGGTGCGCCGAGTGCCGGACCCCGGCCCGGTGCCCGCACTGCGCCGGGCCGCTGGCCCTGCCGAACGCCACGGGGACGCCCGCCTGCCGCTGGTGCGGTCGGGTCTGCGCCGGGTACGCCTGCCCCGAGTGCGGTGGACGGCGACTCCGGGCGGCTGTCGTCGGTGCCCGGCGGACCGCCGAGGAGCTGGGCCGGGCCTTCCCCGGGGTGCCGGTCCGGACCTCCGGGCGGGAGGAGGTGCTGACCGCGGTGGGGGACGGGGCGGGCCTGGTGATCGCCACCCCGGGTGCCGAGCCGGTCGCCGAGGGCGGCTACGGGGCGGTGCTGCTGCTCGACTCGTGGGCCCTGCTGACCCGGGCCGACCTGCGCGCCGGTGAGGAGGCCCTGCGCCGGTGGATGACCGCCGCCGCCCTGGCCCGTCCGGCGTCCCGGGGCGGTCGGGTGGTGGTGGTCGCCGACGGGGGCCTCGCCGTGGTGCAGGCGCTGCTGCGCTGGGACGCCGCCTGGTTCGCCGGGCGGGAGCTGGCCGAGCGGCGGGAGTTGGGGTTCCCTCCGGCGGTCCGGATGGCCAGCGTCACCGGTCTCGCCGACGCGGTAGCGGACCTGCTCGCCGGGGCCCGGCTGCCGGCCGAGGCCGAGGTGCTCGGACCGGTCCCCGCCGACGACGACCGGGAGCGGATGTTGGTCCGGGTGCCCCGCTCCCGGGCCGTCGAACTGGCCGGGGCGCTGCACTCCGCCGCTGGTACGCGTACCGCGCGTAAGGCCGCCGACCCGGTCCGTCTCCAGATCGATCCGCTGACCCTGTTCTGAGCGTCATGGTGACGGAGGGTTGCTGCCCGGGTGGTAGCATCGCCCGTCATGCCGGGGCGCGAGGACGACGCGAACGACGGTTGGTGTGGCGACGAGGTCGCCCGTCGGCCGGTCGCGACGCTGCCCGACCCGGCTGAACGCGGCACCGGTGTGGTGCCGTGTCGGTCCCGGCGTCGCCGTGGTGCCAGGGCGATGATGTCAACCATTCGGTGATCAGAGGTGGACCAGTCGTGACCGTTCGTCAATCGATCGTCTTCAACGGTGACCTCGGCAGCGGCAAGAGCACAGTCTCCGTGGAGATCGCCAGGCGGCTGGGGCTGCGTCGGATCAGCGTCGGCGACCTCTACCGGCAGATGGCGCAGGAGCGGGACATGACCGCGCTCCAGCTCAACCTGCACGCCGAGCTGGACCAGGCCGTCGACGGGTACGTCGACCAGCTGCAACGCGACATCGCCGCCTCCGGTGAGCGGCTGGTCATGGACTCCCGGCTGGCCTGGCACTTCTTCACCGACGCGCTCAAGGTGCACATGATCACCGAGGCTGGTGAGGCCGCCCGGCGGGTGCTGGCCCGGCCGTCCGGCCCGGCCGAGAGCTACACCTCCCTGGAGGAGGCGAAGGCGAAGCTGCGGGAACGCAGCGACAGCGAGCGCAACCGGTTCGTCCTCCGGTACGGCGTCGACAAGGCCCGACTGCGCAACTACGACCTGGTCTGCGACACCACCCGGGCCGCCGCCGACGAGGTGATCGAACACGTCGTCGCGGTCTTCACCGGTGCGCTCGGTGCCGACGTCGTCCAGGACTCCCCGCCGCTGCTGCTGCTCGACCCGGCCCGGGTCTACCCGACCGAGGACATCGCCACGCTGCGGGACGTGTGGGACTCCGACCTCGTCGACGGGGCCGACGCCGGTGACGAGGCCCTGGAGCCGTTGCAGATCGGCTACACCGGGGAGTACTTCTTCGTCGTCGAGGGGCACCGTCGGCTCAGCGCCGCCCTGCGGGGCGGGTTCCGTCTCGTACCGGGTCGGCTGGTCGCCGAGATGGAGGAGCCGGTGGTCGGTGGGATGAGCGCCGTGGACTACTTCGCCGCCCAGGTCCGGCCGTCGGTCGTCTACGACTGGCAGGCCGCGCACGGGATCGAGCTGCCCCTGCCCGAGCAGGCCCTGCTGCACCCGGAGACCGTCCTGGCCGGGGAGCCGGGCCAGGGCGCCTGACCCCGGGACGCGTGACGGGCACGACCGGCCGACCACCCTGGTCGACCGGTCGTGATCGGGACACTCCGTAGACTGGTGCGGCACGGACCCGTCCCACCTCGCGAAGGAGCCACCCCGCGTGACCGTCCAGCCCATCCGTCTCTTCGGTGATCCGGTGCTGCGCACGCCGGCCGATCAGGTGGTCGACTTCGATGTCGAGCTGCGCAAGCTCGTCACCGACCTGACCGACACGATGCGTGAGCAGAACGGGGCCGGTCTGGCCGCCCCGCAGCTCGGCGTGGGGCTGCGGGTGTTCACTTTCGACGTCGACGACGTGGTCGGACATCTGGTCAACCCGGTGCTGGAGTTCCCCGACGAGGAGGAGCAGGACGGCCCGGAGGGATGCCTGTCCATCCCGGGGCTCTACTTCGACACCAAGCGTCGACAGCACGTGATCGCCAAGGGTTACAACAGCTACGGCGACCCGATGCAGATCGTGGGCACCGGCCTGATGGCGCGGTGTGTCCAGCACGAGACCGACCACCTCGACGGGGTGCTCTTCCTCGACCGGCTCGACCCGGCCGGGCGCAAGGCGGCGATGAAGGCGATCCGGGAGGCGGAGTGGTACGACCCGGGGGCCCCACCGACGGTGAAGGTCGACCCGCACCGCAGCCCCTTCGGTCTGGGGCGGTGACCGACAGATGCGTCTGATCTTCGCCGGTACCCCGGCCGTCGCCGTACCCGCCCTGGCCGCCGTCGCGGCCTCCCGGCACGAACTCCTCGCAGTGGTCACCCGCCCCGACGCCCCCGCCGGGCGGGGACGGGGCCTGGCCCGCTCACCGGTGGGGGCCTGGGCCGACGAGCACGGGATCGAGGTCCTCACCCCGGCCCGACCCCGGGAGCCGGAGTTCCTGGACCGGCTGCGGGAGCTGGCCCCGGACTGCGCCCCGGTGGTCGCCTACGGCGCGCTGGTGCCGCCGGTTGCCTTGGAGATCCCCCGACACGGCTGGATCAACCTGCACTTCTCGCTCCTGCCCGCCTGGCGGGGGGCGGCACCGGTGCAGCACGCCGTCCTGCACGGCGACGAGCTGACCGGCGCCAGCGTGTTCCAGCTGGAGGAGGGGCTCGACACCGGGCCGGTCTTCGGCACCGTGACCGACGAGGTCCGCGCCGGTGACACCTCCGGCGACCTGCTGGAGCGGTTGGCGAACTCCGGGGCGGGTCTGCTGGTGGCGGTGCTCGACGCGATCGAGGCCGGCACCGTACGCGCCGAGCCGCAACCGGCCGACGGGGTGTCCCTGGCCCCGAAACTGACTGTGGAGGACGCCCGGGTGCGGTGGTCGGATCCGGTGTTCGCCGTCGACCGGCGGATCCGGGCCTGTACTCCGGCCCCCGGCCCGTGGACCACCTTCCGGGGTGACCGGGTCAAACTCGGTTCCGTCGTCCCCGCCCCGGACGGCCCTGACCTCCAACCGGGTGAACTGCTCGTGGAGAAGTCCCGGGTGCTCGTCGGTACGGCCACCACCCCGGTACGCCTCGGCGAGGTCCGGGCGGCGGGCAAGAAGGCCATGCCGGCCACCGACTGGGCCCGTGGCGTCCGCGTCGGCACCGGCGAGGTGTTCGCGTGACCGCCCCCCGGGGTGGCGGTCGCCCCCGACCCGGCGACGACCGGCGGGCCGACGACCAGCGGGGTGGTGACCGGCGGGCCGACGACCGGCGAGGCGGTGACCGGTGGGCC
>NZ_JBEPEQ010000064.1:0-35089 GCF_040300925.1 Micromonospora sp. NPDC000207 | reverse complement strand
ACCCGGATCGTGGTCACCGGCAACTACCGGGCCTGGCGGCACTTCATCGCGATGCGGGCCACCGAGCACGCCGACGTGGAGATCCGTGAGCTGGCGGTGGAGTGCCTGCGGCAGTTGCAGCGGGTCGCCCCGAACGTCTTCGACGACTTCGCCCTCTCCACCCTGCCCGACGGGACCGAGGTGGCTGCCAGCCCGCACGTCGGGTGAGTCCTGCACCCTTCCCGAGCGGGCCTCGGGTGACCGTCCGCTAGGTTGGAAGGCATGACCCACGACCACGCTGCCGCCCCTGGCCGGGCCGCGTCGCGCCCGTTCGGGCGACTGCTCACCGCGATGGTGACCCCCTTCACCGTCGACGGTTCCCTCGACCTCGACGGCGCCGCCCGGCTGGCCACATACCTCGTCAAGGAGCAGGGCAACGACGCGCTGGTGGTCAACGGCACCACCGGCGAGTCACCGACCACGACGGACGCGGAGAAGGAACGCCTGGTCCGGGCCGTGGTCGAGGCGGTCGGGGACAGCGCCCGGGTGGTCGCCGGGGTCGGCACCAACGACACCAGGCACACCATCGAGTTGGCCGCCGCCGCCGAGAAGGCCGGCGCGCACGGCCTTCTGGTGGTGACGCCGTACTACAGCCGGCCGCCGCAGAGCGGGCTGGTGCGGCACTTCACAGCTGTCGCCGACGCCACCGGGCTGCCGGTCATGCTCTACGACATCCCGCACCGCTCCGGGGTCCCGATCGAGACCGAGACCCTGGTCCGGCTCGCGGAACACGGGCGGATCGTGGCGGTCAAGGACGCCAAGGGGGACCTGACCGCCAACTCCTGGGTGACCAGCCGGACCGAGCTGGCCTACTACAGTGGTGACGACGCCCTCACCCTGCCCGCTCTGGCGGTGGGCGGCGTCGGACTGGTGGGCACCTCGACGCACTTCACCGGGGCGCTGACCAAGCAGATGATCGAGGCGTACGACGAGGGTGACCTGACGACCGCGTTGTCAGTGCACCGGCGGCTCCTGCCGCTGTTCACCGGGATCTTCCGGACCCAGGGGACCATCCTGGTCAAGGCCGGGCTGGCGGCCTGCGGGATGCCGTCCGGGCCGGTGCGTCCCCCGTTGGTGGAGGCCACCGACGCCGAGATCGACCAGCTCCGGGCCGACTGTGCGGCGGCGGGGTTGGCACTACCCGAATGACGAAACGACCAGACGGGTGCCGGGTGACGGCGCCGAGGACTCGATACCGGTGCCCGACGACGGCGCCGCAGAATGAGGTGGACGCGTGACCGAGGCGCACATCGAGACGGAACTGCCCCCGCCGCTGCCGGAGGGCGGTCTGCGGATCATCCCGCTCGGCGGACTCGGCGCCATCGGCCGCAACATGACCGTCTTCGAGTACGACGGCAAGCTGCTGATCGTCGACTGCGGGGTGCTCTTCCCCGACGTGGAACAGCCCGGGGTGGACCTGATCCTGCCCGACTTCGGGCCGATCCTGGACCGGCTCGCCGACGTACAGGCCATCGTGCTCACGCACGGCCACGAGGACCACATCGGCGCGGTGCCGTACCTGCTCGCCCACAAGCCCGACATCCCGCTGGTCGGCTCGCAGTTCACCCTGGCCCTGGTCGAGGCGAAGCTCGCCGAGCGGCGGATCCAGCCGTACACCCTGACCGTCCGGGAGGGGGGTCGGGAGCGGCTCGGGCCGTTCGAGTGCGAGTTCTTCGCCGTCAACCACTCCATTCCGGACGCCCTCGCGGTGGCCGTCCGTACCCCCGCCGGGTTGGTCCTGCACACCGGTGACTTCAAGATGGACCAGCTTCCGCTGGACGGGCGGATCACCGACCTGGCCGGCTTCGCCCGGCTCGGGGCGGAGGGCGTCGACCTGCTCCTGTCGGACTCCACGAACGCGGAGATCCCCGGCTTCGTCACCCCGGAGCGGGAGATCGGGCCGGTCCTCGACTCGATCTTCGCCAAGGCCCGGGGGCGGATCATCGTCGCCTCGTTCGCCTCGCACGTCCACCGGGTGCAGCAGGTCTTCGACTCGGCCCTCGAACACGGCCGCAAGGTCGCGCTGATCGGCCGTTCGATGGTCCGCAACATGGGCATCGCCCGGGACCTGGGGCTGCTCAACATCCCGTCCGGCCTGGTGATCGGCATCGAGGAGGCCACCGCCCTGCCGCCGGAGCAGATCGTGCTCATGTCCACCGGTTCCCAGGGGGAGCCGATGAGCGCCCTGGGTCGGATGGCCAGCGGTGACCACCGGCACATCACCATCGCCCCCGGCGACACTGTGGTCCTCGCGTCCTCGCTGGTGCCCGGCAACGAGACCTCGGTCTACCGGGTGATCAACCGTCTGGCCCGCGCCGGGGCGACAGTGGTGCACAAGGACGTGGCGAAGGTGCACGTCTCCGGCCACGCCCCCGCCGGGGAACTGCTCTACCTGCTCAACGTGGTCCGGCCGAGCAACCTGATGCCTGTGCACGGCGAGTGGCGGCACCTGCGGGCCCACGCCCGCCTCGGCATCGAGTCCGGGGTCGCCCCGGACCGGGTGGTGCTCTGCGAGGACGGGGACGTGGTCGACCTGGTCGAGGGTCGGGCCAGCCTGGTCGGGCACGTCAAGAGCCGGTACGTCTACGTCGACGGTCTCGCCGTCGGCGACGTCAGCGAGTCCCTGCTCACCGAGCGTCGGGTCCTCGGTGACGGTGGGTTCATCGCCGCGACAGTGGTGGTCGACTCCGTCACCGGGAAGGTGGTCGGCGGGCCGACCGTCTCGGCGAAGGGCTTCTCCGAGGACCCGGCGGCGTTCAACCCGGTGGTGCCGTTGATCACCGAGGCGCTCAACCGTGCCGCCGCCGACGGGATCACCGACCCGCACCAGCTCCAGCAGATCGTCAGGCGGACCGTGGGCCGGTGGGTGAACGACGCGTACCGCCGTCGGCCGATGATCGTGCCGAACGTCGTCGAGGTCTGACCCGGTCGGTCCGCCGTCGACCGGCGGCGGACCACGCTCGTCCGACGAGGCCGGTCACCCGGGTACGGGTGGCCGGCCTCGATGGTTCAACCACCCGTTCGGAACAGTTCGTCGCCGATTCCTTCAACCGGTGGAGGGTCCCCGACCGTACTCCGACGAGGCAGGCCAGACCGGGCCGGCCGGGAGGAGCGTGGCGGATGGACCGCAGACGGATGACAGCCATCGGCGTGGTGGTCGTGGCGGTGGGAGCGGCGACGGCGATCACCCTGCCGTCCTTCGCCGGGGAGGAACCCGCCTCCGGCGGTGCCCCGGCCCTCTCGGCGGAGCCGGCCCCGGCAGTGGTCGACGCGATGCGCCGCGACCTGGGGCTGACCCGGGACGAGGCGCTGCGTCGACTGGACCGGGAACGGTGGGCGGCCGGTGTGGTCACCGACCTCAGCGACGACCTCGGTGCGGCGTACGGGGGTGCCTGGCTCGGCGAGGACGGCCGTACCCTGAACGTCGCGGTCGCCGACCGAGACCAGGCGCAGCGGGTCCGCGCGGCCGGGGCGCAGCCGAAGCTGGTGTCCCGGGGTCTGACCCAGCTCGACACCCTGAAGTCCGCCATGGACCGCTCCGGGTCGGCGGCCTCCGACGCGGTCTCCGGCTGGTACGTCGACGTCACCGACAACTCCGTTGTGGTGCTGGCCCAGCCGGGTGCCGAGGACGCGGGATGGCGTTTCGTGGACCGCAGCGGGGTGCCCCGGCAGGCGGCCCGGGTGGACGCCACGGTCGAGTCGCCCCGGCTGCTGTTCGACCTGCGGGGCGGGGACGCCTACCTCAACGGCCCCGGCCGCTGCTCGGTCGGGTTCTCGGTGGTCGGCGGGTTCGTCACCGCCGGACACTGCGGGACGCCGGGTGACCGGACCGTCGGCACCAACCAGGTGGCCCAGGGGGTCTTCCGGTCGTCGTCCTTCCCGGGGGACGACTGGGCGTTCGTCCGGACCAGCGACGACTGGGTGCCGCAGCCGGTGGTGAACGACTTCGCCGGGGGTCTGGTCCCGGTGGTCGGCTCCCTGGAGGCCCCTGTCGGTTCCTCGATCTGCCGCTCCGGCTCCACCACCGGCGCCCGCTGCGGGGTCGTCCAGGCCAAGAACACCACAGTCAACTACCCGGAGGGTACGGTCACCGGCCTGACCCGGACCAACGTCTGCGCCGAGCCCGGTGACTCGGGTGGCTCCTGGCTCTCCGGCAACCAGGCGCAGGGGGTCACCTCCGGCGGCTCCGGCGACTGCCGGTTCGGCGGGATCACCTTCTTCCAGCCGGTGAACGAGATCCTGGCGGCGAACAACCTGACCCTGGTCACCGTCGGCAACGCGGCGGCCGTCCAGCAGCCCGCCCGCCGCAACCTGTTCGGCCGCCTCTTCTCCTGACGGTCCGCTTCCGCCTCCCCTGACCGTCCGGTTCCGTGTTCTTGGCCGTCCGGTTCCGTGTTCTTGGCCGTCCGGTTCTGATCCTGGCCGTCCGGTTCCGTGATCTTGGAAGCTTTCGGCCCCCGGAGGGGCCAGCGGCTTCCAAGGTCCTTCGGAGGGGCCGCACAGCCTGCTGCGCAGCGGGGCACGCTGGTGGTCAGGGGAGGGCGGCGACGGCGTCGGCGTACGCGACCCCGGTGGTCAGGGCCGAGTCGATAAGCACGGCGAGCTGGTCGGGGGCGACACCGTACGCCAGGTCGGTGGTGACGTCCCCGGCGAGGACCAGTTCCCCGGTGCCGAGGTCGTGCACGAAGGCCCGGGGGAGCAGCCGGTCATGGTTCCAGGCGTTGCAGAACACGTACGCCTCGGCGAGGCGGGACGCCGGCAGTCGGCGCACGGCGGCCACCCGGGCCTGGAGGATCTCCCCGTCGTCGCCGAGCCGGCGGAACTGGATCAGGGTTCCACCCCACCTGCCGAGCACGGTCCCGGTGTCGTCCACCGTGTAGTCGTCACCCCGGTCGTCGAGCACCGACCTGATCATCGAAAGGCGCAGCGGGGCGAGCACCCCACCGGTCGGCTCGTCTCGTTCCGGCGGGGCCGTGTCCGGATCGTCGCCGTCGCCGTCGCCGTCGCCGTCGCCGGACAACGGCAACGGCAACGGCACCCGGGGGCCGGACGGCCGTTCGGCGAGCCAGGCGGCGATCCGGCCGGACTGGTGCCCCGTGCCGTTGCGGGCGTCGAAGCTCCCGGCCAGCGCGGTGGCCGTGGCGAGCAGGTCGTGTCCGAGCGCCGCCACGTCCAGGGTGGCCGCCGGTCGGGAACCGTACGCCGGTCGGCGCAGGGTGCGCCCGCCCAACCCGGCCTCCACCGCCACCGCACACACCAGGGCGGCACCGGCGGCGAACTCCATCAGCCGCCGGTCGTCGGGTGCCCGGTCGAGGCGGGGCAACTGTTCGGCGAGGATCGACAGGCCCCGCTCGGGGTTGCCGCTGAGGGCACAGAACCGCAGGTGGTGGACGAGGTACCCGTATCCGGTGGGTTCCCGACGGTGCCGCCGGTACGCCAGCACGTGTGCCTGCGCCGCGCGGTCGGGCTCACCGCAGCGCAGCCACTGCAGCAGCCCCACCGCAGCGGCGGCCTCCGGCTGGTCCGTGCAGCAGTCCGTTCCGTCGAGGGCCGGGGCCAACTCGGCCAGGGCCCCGCTCGGGTCACCCCATCCGGCGAGGAGTTCCGCCCGGCGTACCGGGAGGCAACCGGGGCAACCGGCAGCCGGGTCGGGTGCCGCGTCACGCCACCTGTCGTACCACCGGCGGGCGGCGGGCTCGTCCCCGAGATGGTCGGCGATCCGGCAGTGCAGCTCCGCCACCACCTGGGAGGGGACTCCGTCGGCCCGTCGACCGTCCACCGCCGAGCGTCGGGCCAGGTCCTCCAGCATGGACCGGGCCTCGGTCAGGGCCACCCGGGGAGTCCCGAGCAGCGCCTCGACGGCGTGTCGCTGGTACCGGCGCAGCGCCGGGCCGACAGGCGGTCCGCCGGCCCGGTCGAGCAGGTCGTGGCAGTGCCGGACCGGTTCGTACAGCCGCCACGCCTCCCCCCGGTGCAGGTAGGCGTCGATGAGGTCGAGGCGGGCCTCGACGCCGTACCGGATGTCGCCGAGGGCGTCGGCGTAGAGCGCCACCCGCTCCAGTCGGGCGACCCGGTCCGGGGAGTCGGGCCGGTCCCGGGCCTCGGCCAACGCCTCGGCGAGGCTCCGGTCGGCGGGCCCGACCAGGCCGTCGACCCACTCCCGGCGGGCCGGGGGCCCGCTCACCGCAGACCACCGGGTACGTCGTCGACGGCGGCGGCGAGTCCGCGTCCCGCCGAGACCCCCCTGTCGACCAGCCGGTCCAACTGGTGCGGGGTGACCCCGCGTTCCAGGTCGGTGACGACCTCGCCGTGCACCCGGGCCCGACCGGCGTCGTCGACGTGCACGAACGCCTTGGGCCAGAGCTGGTCGTGGTTCCACAGGTCGCAGAAGGCGTGCAGCTGCGGCACCCGGTGGATGTCGAAGGTCGGTGCTGCCACCGTACGGATCTGCAACAGCTCCCCGGCGTCGCCGAGGCGCAGGAACCACACGACGGTGTCCCCCCACCGGGCGTAGCGGGTGCCGTCGGGTCCGGTCTGGACCGGATACCCCCGGTGGGCGAGGACGGCGGCGACCAGGTCGTCGGTCAACGGGCGCAGCGTCGACGGGGAACCGCCGAGCGGATCGTCGGAACGGACCGGCGACTCCATCCGACCTACCTTCTCGTAGAGAGGCGAATATCACGATCGGCGACGTAGCCCGTGTTGCGACGCGCGGACACGACCCGCAAAAGCGGCGGTCCACCGGCTCACGCCGTTACGGTGACCTTATGGCGGGCCGTACCCCTCAGGCGAGTCGGCGACGCGGCGCGTCGCCGCGCGGTACCACTAACAACCGTGCCCGCCAACCGCCGAAGAAGGCGAAGGCTCCGGTCCGGCGGAAGGCGGCGGCCCGTCCGGGCCCCGCCCAGTACGTCGGCCGGGCCGTCGGTGCGGTCTGGATGGGGGTGGCACACGGCGTCGGGTGGGCGGTGCGGGCCGCCGGGCGGCAGGCCGCGTCCGCCAGGGACATCGACCCGGAGCACCGCCGGGACGGCGCGGGGCTGCTCGTCTTCGGCCTGGCCCTGCTCAGCGCGGTGGCGATCTGGTTCTCCGGGGCGGGGCCGGTGGGCGCCCGTCTCGCCGACACGGTCCGCCTCTTCCTCGGGGCGATCTCCATCGTGGTCCCGGTGCTGCTGTCGATCGGCGCGTGGCGGTTGATGAGCGAGCCGTCCGACCCGGAACACCGGGGGCGCGGTCTGGTCGGCTGGGGTTCGATGCTGGTGGCCTTCGCGGCCCTGCTGCACATCGGACAGGCCCCTGTCGACCACGTCCAGCGCGACTACGCCGGTGGGCTGGTCGGTGCCGGGGTCGGTGACCTGCTCAAGGGGGCGGTGACCGGCTGGGTGGCGGTGCCGTTGCTGCTCCTGCTGCTGGTCTTCGGTCTGCTGGTGGTGACCGCCACCCCGATCAACAAGATCCCCGAACGCCTCGGGTTGCTCGCCGGGACCGTGGTGGGGCAGCCGCGGACCGACGACGAGGAGGAGGCCGCAGCACCGGCCCCGGCTCCCCGCCGGCCCCGCCGTCGGCCGGCGAAGAAGGCCGCGCCCGCCCCGCCGTCCGAACCTGAGGACTTCGACGACGACAGCGACGACGAGCCGGTCGAGGTCCACGAGACCCTGGTCCTGCCCCGCAAGCCGCCGGGGAGGGTGCCGGCCGGTCGCAAGCCGGTGGACCCCCCGGAGCACTCGCCCGCGCCCACCCGGGCCGAGCAGCTGGCGTTGACCGGCATGGCCGGGGACTACACCCTGCCTCCGGCGAACCTGCTCTCCTCCGGTGCCGCACCGAAGACCCGCAGCAAGGCCAACGACGAGGTGATCACCGCCCTGCGGGGGGTGTTCGAGCAGTTCGGGGTGGACGCCGACGTCACCGGCTTCACCCGGGGGCCGACCGTCACCAGGTACGAGGTCGAGCTGGGGCACGGCGTGAAGGTCGAGCGGATCACCCAGCTCTCCCGCAACATCGCGTACGCGGTGAAGTCGCCGGACGTCCGCATCCTCAGCCCGATCCCGGGCAAGAGCGCGGTGGGCGTGGAGATCCCGAACACCGACCCGGAGAACGTGTCCCTCGGCGACGTCCTGCGGTCCCGGGCGGCGACCAGCGACCACCATCCGATGGTGGTGGCGCTCGGCAAGGACATCGAGGGCGGCTACGTCGTGGCCAATCTTGCGAAGATGCCTCACATTTTGGTGGCGGGCGCTACCGGTGCCGGCAAGTCGTCGTGCCTGAACTCGCTGCTGGTGTCGATCCTGACCCGGTCCACCCCGGACGAGGTGCGGCTGCTGCTGATCGACCCGAAGAGGGTGGAGATGACCAGTTACGAAGGCATCCCGCACCTGGTCACCCCGATCGTGACGAACGCCAAGAAGGCCGCCGACTCGCTGGAGTGGGTGGTCCGTGAGATGGACATGCGCTACGACGACCTCGCCGCCAACGGGGTCCGGCACATCGACGACTTCAACCGCAAGGTCCGTACCGGTGAGATCACGGCACCGCCGGGCAGCGAACGGGAGATGCGGCCGTACCCGTACCTGCTGGTGATCGTCGACGAGCTGGCCGACCTGATGATGGTCGCGCCCCGCGACGTGGAGGACTCGGTGGTCCGGATCACCCAGCTGGCCCGGGCGGCCGGGATCCACCTCGTGCTGGCGACCCAGCGGCCCAGCGTCGACGTGGTCACCGGTCTGATCAAGGCGAACGTGCCGTCCCGGCTGGCCTTCGCCACCTCCTCGTTGGCCGACTCCCGGGTCATCCTGGACCAGCCGGGTGCGGAGAAGCTCCTCGGTCGGGGTGACGGGTTGTTCCTGCCGATGGGGGCGTCCAAGCCGATCCGGATCCAGGGCGCCTGGGTCACCGAGGGCGAGATCGCCGATGTGGTGAAGTTCTGCAAGGACCAGCGGGAGCCGGAGTTCCGCTCCGACGTGCTCGCCCCGGCGCAGGACAGCAAGAAGAAGATCGACGAGGAGATCGGCGACGACCTGGACCTGCTGGTGCAGGCGGTGGAGTTGGTGGTGACCTCGCAGTTCGGGTCGACCTCGATGTTGCAGCGCAAGCTGCGGGTCGGCTTCGCCAAGGCGGGCCGGTTGATGGACCTGATGGAGACCCGGGGGGTGGTGGGACCCTCCGAGGGCTCGAAGGCCCGCGACGTCCTGGTCAAGCCGGACGAACTGGAGGAGGTCCTGGTCGGCCTGCGCGGCGGCGACTGACCGGGCCACCGCGCGCCGGGCTGCGCGGCGGCGACTGACCGGGTCACCGCGCACGAGGGCCCGCCGGTGTCCGGCGGGCCCGTCGAGAGCGTACGGCTGGTGCGGTGGGCGGGTCAGCCACCCATGATCAGCGCGCCGAGCAGCATGTTGATCAGAATCGCACCGACCCCGGCGGCGGCGGCGTACCAGCCGAGGGGCTTGTCGCCCTGGACCGCTCCGGCGACCCCGAGGGCCACCGCGACCAGGCCGAACAGCAGCGGGAACAGGAAGAGGCCGACCCCGGCGAAGACGAATCCGAGAATCGTGCAGATGCGGGCGGCGCTGGTGTTCGAGCGGGTCCCGGCGTGGGTGTTGGCCATGATCTCTCCTCCTGGTGTCGTGCTGTTCGGCGTCGGTCCGGCAGTACCCACGCCGGTGCACTGTCCAAACAGCACGGCCCGTACCGGGATCAATGGAAGAGCTTGAGACCGATCACGCCGGCGACCACCAGCAGCAGACTCAGCACCCGCAGGAGACTCGTCGACTCGCCGAGGAACAGCATGCCGACCAGGGCGGTGCCCACAGCGCCGATACCGACCCAGATCGCGTACCCGGTGCCGATCGGGATCTCGCGCAGCGCGTACGCCAGACCGAACATGCTGAGCACGAGAGCGCCCAGGAAGACAAGGGTGGGGGTGAGCCGGGTGAAACCGGCGCTGCGGCCCAGGGCGATCGCCCAGACCGTCTCCAACACCCCGGAGACCACCAATACGATCCAGGCCATGACGTCACCTCGGTGGGTGGGCCCGACCACCGGGGCCGGGACGAGTCGGTCACCGCACCCGAAGGCACGGTGGTGAACTCGGGGCGTCTTCGCATGACCGGGTACGCCCACGACTCGTCCGGGGCGGCTCGTCGACACCGGGCCGCCTTCGGTGACCCTAGCACCGTCGACCAGGGGCGACCGGTGACGTCGCCGCCGTCGACGCTCCCCCGGGTCGGCCCGGTACCCTCGGACCGTGTCTGCCACCTCCCCTTCCGCCGAGCCGGGCCGTCGCGTCGCCCTGCTGACTCTTGGTTGTGCCCGCAACGAGGTCGATTCGGAGGAGCTGGCCGCCCGGCTGCACGCCGACGGCTGGCAGGTCACCACCGACGGCGAGGGCGCCGACGTGGTGGTCGTCAATACCTGTGGCTTCGTGGAGAAGGCGAAGCAGGACTCGATCCAGACCCTGCTGGCCGCCGCCGACACCGGTGCCAAGGTGGTCGCCGCCGGGTGCATGGCCGAGCGGTACGGTCGCGAGCTCGCCGACAGTCTCCCCGAGGCGCAGGCGGTGCTCAGCTTCGACGACTACCCCGACATCGCCGCCCGGCTCGACGCTGTCGTCGCCGGTGCCCCCCTCGCCGCGCACACCCCCCGGGACCGGCGTGAGCTGCTTCCGCTGACGCCGGTGGCCCGGCGCGACAGCGCGGTGGTGCTGCCCGGCCACGGTGCTCCGGCCCCGGATCCCGCCGACCCGGCCCTGGACGAGCGGACCCCGGCGCACCTGCGTCAGGTGCTGCGCCGTCGGCTCGACACCGGGCCTGTCGCGTCGTTGAAGCTGGCCAGCGGATGCGACCGCCGCTGTGCGTTCTGCGCCATTCCCGCCTTCCGGGGGGCGTTCGTCTCGCGTACCCCCGACGAGCTGCTCGCCGAGGCGGAGTGGCTGGCCGGGACGGGCGTCCGGGAGCTGGTCCTGGTCAGCGAGAACTCCACCTCCTACGGCAAGGACCTGGGGGACCCCCGGGCGTTGGAGAAGCTGCTGCCGCAGTTGGCCGCCGTCGACGGCATCGTCCGGGTCCGCGCCAGCTACCTGCAACCCGCCGAGACCCGCCCCGGGCTGGTCGAGGCGATAGCCACCACCCCCGGTGTGGCGGCCTACTTCGACCTCTCCTTCCAGCACTCCAGCGAGCCGGTGCTGCGTCGGATGCGTCGGTTCGGCTCCACCGACCGGTTCCTGGAGCTGCTCGCCTCCGCACGGGCGCTGGACCCGGCGGCCGGCGCGCGGAGCAACTTCATCGTCGGCTTCCCCGGGGAGACCCGGGCCGACGTCGAGGAACTGGTTCGGTTCCTGACCGAGGCGCGGCTCGACGCGATCGGCGTCTTCGACTACAGCGACGAGGACGGCACCGAGGCCGCCGGGCTTTCCGGCAAGGTCGCCGCCGCCACAGTGAAACGCCGGTACGACAAGATCAGCGCGTTGGCCGACGAACTCTGCTCCCAGCGGGCCGAGGAGCGGCTCGGCAGCATCGTCGAGGTGCTCGTCGACACCGTCGCCGACGGGGTCGTGGAGGGCCGGGCGGCCCACCAGGCCCCCGAGGTGGACGGCTCCACCACCCTGGTCGCCCCGGACGGCGGCGGCGTGGACCTGGCCGCGTTGCGCCCCGGCGATCTGGTCCGGGCCACCGTCACCGACACCGAAGGGGTCGACCTGGTGGCCGTACCGGATGAGATGATCTCGGCGGCGCCCGGCGCGGCGCGGTGACGGCGGCCCGGAACGGAGCGGGGGAGTCGAGTGGCGCGGGACCGGACAGACCGCAGCGGGACGCTGCGGTGAGCCCGACGACGGAAGCGAGCCCGGTGGTCACCGCGGTACCGGTGGTCAACCCTGCCAACGCCCTGACCGCACTGCGGTTGGTGCTCGTGCCGGTCTTCGTGGCCCTGGTGATCGTCTCCCAGATGGACCGGCCGGGCTGGCAGATCGTGGCCTGTCTGACCTTTGCCTTCGCCTCGGCGACCGACGTCGTCGACGGGTGGATCGCCCGTCGGTTCTCGCTGGTCACAGCGGTCGGCAAGGTGGCCGACCCGATCGCGGACAAGGCGCTGACCGGGGCGGCGCTGCTGCTGCTGTCCTGGTACGGCGACCTGTCCTGGTGGGTGACCGGGTTGATCCTGGCCCGGGAGGTGGGCGTCACGGCGCTGCGGTTCTGGGTGATCAGGCACGGCGTCATCGCGGCGAGCCGGGGCGGCAAACTCAAGACCGCCCTCCAGATCGTGGCGATCGTCTGGTACCTCTGGCCGCTGCCGGACCCGCTCGCCGCCGTCGGCGGTTGGATCATGGCGGCGGCGGTGGTGGTCACCGTGGTCACCGGATTCGACTACGCACTGCGGGCCTGGCGTCTGCGTCGTCGGCGGTGATCCCGGGGCCTGGCGTCCGCGTCGCCGGCGGTGAGAGCGTGCCCCTCCTCGGATCGATCCGCGCGGGGTCGGTGGATTGACCCCGTCCGGTCGGGGAAGTGTGGATCGTATGAACAGCGACGCCCACGGACGGCGGCCGGTGGGTAACCCGGCTGCCGCCGCAGTACACCGACTCGCCCTCCGGCACGAGACCCTGGCCACCGTCGAGTCGCTCACCGGTGGGCTCCTCGCCGCCGGGATCGTGGAGATCGCCGGGGTCAGCAGCATCTACCGGGGCGGGCTGGTCGTGTACTCCACCGACATGAAGGCGCAGCTCGCCGACGTGCCGACCGCACTGTTGGCCGAGCGGGGCGCCGTCGACGCGGACGTGGCGGTCGCCCTCGCCGAGGGTGGGCGACGCCGGTGCGACGTGGACTGGTGCGTCGCGACGACGGGCGTCGCCGGGCCGGAGCCGCAGGACGGCAAGCCGGTCGGGCTGGTCTTCGTCGCGGTGGCCGGCCCCGACGGGACGACGGTACGGCAACTCGACCTCGACGGGGGTCGGGAGCACATCCGGTCGGCCACCGTGATCGAGGCGCTGCGCCTGCTCGCCGAACGGATCGACGCCCTCGACGCCGTCCTCCGGTGAGGTGGTGCCCGAGGCGTCCCGGTGGCCCGGAGCCGGCAGTCAGCGGCGCTCCCGGCCCGGGGATCCATGGGCGGGGGAGGATGTCAGCGGGCGCGGCACCGGGTACGGTTGCGGGAAGGCCGGGTGATCCGCCGGCATGGCCGTGGTGACACGGCGTGCGGCGTGACTCTGCCGGGTGGTCGTCCCTGAGAGGGGGAGGTGCGATGGTCCTGCTACGCCGCGTGATCGGGGATGCGCTGCGGGCCCGCCGACAGGGGCAGCACCGCACCCTGCGTGAGGTGTCCTCGGCCGCCAACGTCAGCCTCGGCTACCTCTCGGAGATCGAGCGCGGCCAGAAGGAACCCTCCAGCGAGCTGCTCGCCGCCATCTGCGACGCGCTGGGTGCCCGCCTCTCCGAGCTGTTGCGCGAGGTCAGCGACACCGTCGCCCTGGCCGAGCAGATGCCGGGGGTGCTGGTGCCGGTCGGGGGAGAGTCCGCTGCGCAGCCGGTGCCCGCGACCGCTGTCGGCAGGGCCGGGGCCCGAGGGGTGCGCCAGGTCGGCTCCGACGGCGCCGTCGCCGTCTCGGTGCGTCAGGAATCGCCGTTGAAGGCCACCCTGCGTAGCAGCCGGGTCCGGTCGGCCGACCGAGACGTGGTCTGCGCTGCCTGAAGCTTGCTCCCGGCGTGGCCGAGGGTGGTTTCCGCCGCGTAGGGTTGGCGCACGAGCGCTGGCCTGGTCGGCGTCCGTGGCGTACCCGGGGTCCGGGTGGCGAACGCCTGGGACGATGGACACAGTGCCGCGCTACCGCCGGTCCGGCTCTGCCCGGCCCGGCGCAGGCGGAGCGATGCTACTGAGGGGACACGGCGAAGATGGCTAACCCGTTCGTCAAGGGTTGGAAGTACCTGATGGCGCTCTTCGGTGCCAAGATCGACGAACACGCGGATCCCAAGGTGCAGATCCAGCAGGCCATCGAAGAGGCCCAACGTCAGCACCAGGCTCTCGTTCAGCAGGCGGCGGCGGTCATCGGCAACCAGCGCCAGTTGGAGATGAAGCTGTCCCGGCAGATGTCCGAGGTCGAGCGCCTGCAGGCCAACGCCCGGCAGGCCCTGGTCCTGGCCGACCAGACCCGGGCCAAGGGCGACGAGACGCAGGCCGGACAGTACGAGCAGTCCGCACAGACCCTCGCCAGCCAGCTCGTCTCCGCCGAGCAGGCCACCGAGGACCTCAAGACCCTGCACGACCAGGCGCTGGCCGCGGCCGCCCAGGCCCGCCGCGCTGTGGAGAACAACTCGATGATCCTCCAGCAGAAGCTGGCCGAGCGCAGCAAGCTGCTCAGCCAGCTGGAGCAGGCCAAGATGCAGGAGACCGTGGCCGCCTCGCTGGAGTCGATGTCCTCGATGGCCGCTCCGGCCAACACGCCCTCCCTCGACGAGGTCCGGGACCGGATCGAGCAGCGCTACTCCACCGCGATGGGGCGGGCCGAACTGGCCGGCAACTCCGTCGAGGGGCGGATGATGGAGATCCAGAAGTCGACCATCGACATGGCGGGCTCTGCCCGGCTGGAGCAGATCCGGTCCAGCCTCGCCGGTGAGCAGCTCGCCAACCGGCCGGACCAGGCCGCCGGTCAGCAGGCAGGCGGTCAGCAGGCCGCCCCGGCGAGCGACCCGGCCGCCGCCGCCCGCCTCGACGAGCTGCGGGCCAACATGTCGCGTGACCGCAACACCGGGGACAGCTCGGCCGCCGGCTGAGCAGAGGACGGCTGCCGGCGACGGCCACCGGTGATCCGGGGCCGTCGTCGACCCGGGGACCCAAGGGGGTAGGGATGGCGGACGAACGAGCACGCTACTTCCGTCGGCTGGGCAAGCTTCGGCGCTCGGCCCGTCGGTGGAGCGTCGCCGCCGGTGGGCTCGGCGGCACCGCCGCCGTCCTCATCCCGTACGCCGGGATCGGGCTGCCGGACGCGGCCTGGGCCGGTGCCGCCGGGACCGCCATCGCGATGGCGGCCTGGCGTTGGATCGACCTGAAGGCACTCGCCGCCCAGCCGGCACCCCCGCCGGTCGACCCGGCCGAGGTCGCCGCCCGCAACCGGGCCCGCCTGGTCGCCGCCGTCGAGCGGCTCCCGGCCGGACCGGGTGTCCTGGCCGAGGTACGCCGGGTGCGCTCCCGGTACGCGATGCGGGGCACCTCCGTCGCCCCGCTCTGGGGCCGCCTGGACCAGGCGGCGCTGGCGCTCGGCGGGATGTCCGGTCGGCTGACCGGACTCGCCGCCCCCGCCCTGGAGCAGGCGGCCGACGCGGACAGGTCACTGCGGGAGCTGGCCGGGCGGGTGGTGAGTGTCGAGCGGGCGCTGCACCTGGCCCCGGCCCAGCCCCGGTCCCCGCTCGCCGACGTCCACCAGGAGTTGGTCGCCCAGCTGGACAGCGGGGTCGCCGCCTACGAGCAGTTGGTGGTCGCCGCCGCCGGGTTCCTCGCCGAGGACTCCCGACCGGCGACCACCGAGCACGTTGCCGCCGCCCGGCTGGCCGAGGCGACCGACCTGCTACACGGGGTCTCGTCGGCCCTCGCCGAACTCCGCGCCGCCGCCCCCGCCCCGATCCGGACCCCGACCACCTGACCTGCGGGGCCGAACCGGTCTACATCCCTCGGCCCTGGTTCCCCGGTTGCTGCCTGTACCCGCGCGACGTCTGGTGGGACGGGCCGCTGGGCGGTAGGGAGTAGGCCGGTGGCTGATCTCCGAGCCTCATGCCCGCGATCCCGGCGGTGAGCTGACTGTCGTCAGCCGGCACGATCACGGGGGAGGGCGACGACCCCTGTTCCGGTCCCGGGTACTCCGGCGGTCGACGGTACGAGGGCACCATGGGGGGATCCTCTGGTGCGTCTCGCCTCCGGGCAAAGAGGGTCCCCGGTGTGCCGGGAACGTACGACGCGGGGAAGTCCCGGTTCACCGGACCCGGCCGATAACGGTTGGCCTCGCTGCATCGCTGGGCCTGGTGCCTGTTTCGGACTGCGTCCGTCCAACCGAGTTGCGAGATGGTCCGTAGCTCGTCCCTGCTGACATCCGAGTACTTGTGCAGGTCGTACAGTCGCCTTCCGATCGGAAAGTCGACAGTGATCCGCTCTGGCGTTATCAGCGGATTCAGAGGGCTCACCTTGACCCGCCAGGCCTCCACCTCGATCACGTCCTTCATGGTGGGGAGTCGCCCTCGCAGACGCTGGGCGAGCCGCTGCATGGCTGCTATCCGCAGGGCGGGAGTCACCACCAGTTCACCCCCCACCTCTCGGATCATGGACCCGGACCCGGGCGGCAGGATCCCGTCGAGTTCGAGCTGCTGCCGGATGCGAAGGGGCATGCTGGCCCGGCCGCAGTACTCGGGGGAGTTGACGTCCTTCCAGCGGGTCAGCCGGTCGTACATCCCCGGGTCCAACGCGTCGTCGTCGAAGACCACCTTCCCGCTCTCGGACCGGGAGATCTTGCCGGATGCGGTGGCCTCCAGGTAGGCCGCCATGAAGGTGACCCACTCGTCGTCGGTGCGCGGGTTCATGACGGTGCTCCTCTGCGGTGTCGGCCCCCTCTCCGACGTTTGCGGGAGCCGACGGTTCATGAGGCAGCGATGTGATGCAGGTCACTCATTTGGTCGGGGTTGGTCGGGTGCCGGTGTGGTGACCGGGAGGGGGCCGGTGAACGGGGAACTGCCGACGACGTTGAACGACCGGACCCGGTAGAAGTACGTCGTACCCCGGGACAGCCCGCTGTTCGTGAACCCGCGCCCGGTGACGGTGAAGGCGGCCAGGTCCCGGGTGAACCGGGGATCGGTGGCCCGCTGGACGACGAACCCCGAACCGGCCCCGGCCGGGGTGCCGCAGGACCAGGTCACGGTCACGGTGGCGGTGTCCGGGGCGGGGGCGGCGGCGGTGGCGGCGACGGAGTGCGGCAACCCGGGCACCGGGGGCGTCGTCACAGTGGTCACCGTCGACCAGGGGGAGACTGCACCGAGGTAGGTGGCGCGTACCCGGTAGTAGTAGGTGGTGTCCGACGCGACCACGGCGTCCAGGTGGGTCTCGCCGACCCCGATCGCGGTGGTGACGGGACCGCTGGTGAAGGTCGGGTTGGTGGCCCGCTGCACGTCGACCCCGGTGGCGAAGGAACGGTTGGTCCAGCCCAGGGAGACCCGCAACGGGGCGGCGGCCGGGACCGCCGCCGCCAGCCCGGTCGGCGGGTTCATCCGGACCGCGACGAGGACGCTGTTCGACCAGGCCGAGCAGCCGGCGTTGTTCTCCGCCCGGAGCCGGTAGTGGTAGGTCACCCCCGGGGTGACGGTGGCGTCGGTGTAGCGGTTCGCCGTGCCGGCCACCGTCAGGGCGGTCACCCCCTCGGTGAAGGCCGCGTCGGTGGCCCGCTCCAACCGGTGGCTGGTGGCCGCCGGTCGACTGCCGTTGCCGGTCCAGGTCAGGTCGATCGCCGGCAGTCGGGTCGAGGTCCCCGGAACCGGGGTAGCGGTCAGGCCGGACGGCGCCCGGGGCGAGACCCGCAGCACCAGGGGGCGGGTCATGCCCTGGTCCCGGTGACCGGCGAGGGTGCTCTGCCAGCGGAACTCCCACCCCAGGTTCACCATCTGGTTGACCACCCTCGCCGGGCCACCGTCGAACGGGCTGGTCCCCGTCCCGCCGGTACGGTCACCGGCCGGGCGCAGCGGGTCGAGCAGCCGTACGCTGTCGCCGAGCGTGAACGGCAGCACCGGGGCGACAGGGCGCAGCGCGATCACCACGTCCTCGCGGGGGTTGACCCGGACGGTGTCCTTCCAGCCCAGCTCGGCGGGGTGCGGGGGGCGGACGGTGCCGTCCCAGCCGACCCGGTTGACCACCTGGAAGTCGCACCCGGTCAGGTGCAGCGGGTGGGTGATCCGGTCGGTGCCGACGATCCGCCACAGTTGGGTGCCGTCGTCGGGGCCACCGACGGGGGCCGCCGGGTCGCCGGCGTAGAGGATCTCGGTGGCCGGGTCGGTGGGGCCGAGCGCAATGATCGCCGGGTTCAGCGGCCCGCCGTGCGGGTTGCCCACCCCGAGGCGGCCGGTCCGACGGCCGTGTCGGCGCTCGAACACCTCCTGCACGCCCTTGACCGCCAGGGGCAGGGTGACCGCCTCGATCGCCCCGACCGGGGTGAACTCCACGGTCGTGGCGTGCACCGTCACCCGGGTCTCCCGGGCGGTACGGGTGTCGAACGCCCTGTCGTACGCGGGCTGGGGCACGATCGGGGGGCGCTGGGCGACCGCGTACGCCCTCGGCAGCCGTTCGGTCAGCCGGGCCAGGTCGTACGCCTCGTCGGCCTCGCCCTCGACCCTGATCTGGAGCAGGGTCCGGGTGTTCGGCCCGTACCCGGGGCGGGTCGGTGGTGGGCCGCCGACGTCGCGCTGGTCGGGGCCGCCGGTGTGGTGGTCGTAGCGGGGGTCGAGGCAGGGCAGCGGGGCGGGACAGTCGTTGTAGAGGATCAACACGCTGCCGGGGGTGACAGTGGAGAAGTCGACCACCACGTCGGCCCGCTCGCCGGGGGCCAGGAGCAGGGCGTGGGAGTCCACGTTCAACACCGTCGGGTCCTGCCTGTCGTACCGGTACCCGATCGGCTGCGCGGGAAGCACCACGGGGGCCGGGAGGAGCCCGCCCTCGTTGCCGATCTGCACCAGGTCCGGGCCGGCGGCGAGGGGGTCGGGAACCCCTCCGACCCGCCCGTCGGTGGGCCAGCGCGGCGGTCGGTCGAGGGTCCGGACCGCCTCCACCATCGGTACCTCACCGGCATCGGGGTCGGCGAGGCTGCCGTCGGGCCGCCACATCGCAGCGTCCGAGTCGGCCCGGTAGAGCTGGAGGTTCAGGCTCCGGTCCGCGCAGGCGTTGAGGATCCGGAACCGGTACGCCTTCGGCCGGACCACCAGGTACGGGTAGGCGCACCCGTTGACGACGGGGGTGTCGCCGTACGCCTCGGGCACCGCCCCGGGGTGCGGGACCCCCGGGGCCAGCGGCGGTTCGTCGGGGGCGGTGGCCGGGTCGTGGTGGGGGTTCGGTACCGGGGCCGCCGGCCCGGTGTCAACGCCCGCCGGGTCGGCGGTGGAGGGCCCGGCCACCGCCTCCCGCGACCACGGACCGTAGTCCCACCTGCCGGTCGGGTTGCGCCCCGACGGGTGGTACGGGTTCTGTCGGGGCTGGTAGACGTGCGGGTGCCACAGGTCGCCACGGGACCCCCACCGGCTCCGGTCCCAGGTCGGGTCCTCGGCGGCGAGTTGGGCGTCGTCGGGCACGAAGGTCTTGTCCTGGATGACCAGCGGCAGCTGCTCGGCGGGGAGCACCCCGTCGGCCACCAGCTCCTCCTCGACGGCGTCGGTGAGCAGGTACGGCGCGAGCTGCCCGGAGTAGACGGTGAGCCGGGACAACCCCAGGGTGTTGTCGTGCAGCCACATCAGCCGGCCGCTCTGGCTGTTGGGGAAGTACAGCGTGGTGGAGCCGGAGCCCGGGTCCGGCATGTCCGGCACGTGGGTCAGCCCCACCCCGGTCGGGTACGGGGTGATCTCGCCGGCCGGGGTCACCCAGTGCAGGGGGTTGCCGGCGCTGATCCAGCCGGTCTGCGCCCCGGCCAGGTGGGGCACCGCCCGGTTCTGTGGATAGGGAGCCGGACCGTCCAGCGGCCCCGGGCCCGCCCCGTCGAGGGTCGGGTCGACAGGGAGGAACAGGTCTCCGGCGGGCCCGGTCGGCAGCTGGTTGATGAACTTGATCCGTACCGGCCGCCCCCGGCGCGCGGCGATCAACGGCCCGTGCAGGTACGGCCGGTCCGGCGGGTGGACGGTGTTGTGCCCGGTCGGGTCGGTGCCGAGGTTCAGCTGCCGGTAGCCGCGCAACCTGGTGGCGGGCAGATCCCGGTGCAACCGCTGCCGGTACTCCTGCAACCCGATCTCGTAGTAGTCGCAGCCGGGGTAGGTGATGGTGTCGGGAACGGCCACCGGCAGGTGCCCGCCGAGGGCGTTGCGTCCGTGCGGACCGGGCAGCGGGAGGGCGTCGACGAACTTGCGGACACCTGTGCCGCCGACCACCCGACCGGCGGCGTCGACCTCCGGCCGGGGACTGGTGGCGAAGTTCGGCACCGGGCCGTACCACCGGGGTGCCACCTGCGGATCGAGGCTGCCGGTGGTCGTCGGCGTCGCCGGGTCGGGGGTCCGGGCGGCCGGCACCGGCCGTCGGTCCGTGCCGCTGCGGGTGGGCCGCAGCAGCCAGGTGGAGCGGAGTCTGCGGAAGATGGCCATGGCGCTCCCGGGTCACGGCACCCGCGACCGGACGCCGCCCTGCGGCCGGTCGAGGTGAGCGGTGGGCGCGACGTAGTCGCCCGACAACAGAATGCGACGGTCTGATGATCGGGAGGAACTACCCAATCGTCCGAAAATCGCCCGCCCGGTCGGGGCTTGTCGGAACGTCACCACCGGGGGGCGGCGTGTCGGAGGATCACCACCGGCCGCGCGTGTCGGAGTGTCGCGACCGCTGCCGTGTCGGAGCGTCGCAGCCGCCGGAAGGTCAGGTCGGCTCCGGCTGGCAGACCGGGCACCAGTAGGTCACCCGCTCGCCCAGTTCCCGCTTGGCGATCGCCGTGCCGCAGCGTCGGCAGGGTTGGGCGCGGCGGCCGTACACCCAGCTCGTCTGACCCCGGTGCAGCGACCCGGTGGTGCTCTGCGTCCACCGGCCCCGGTTCGCGGCGAGCAGCCGGTGGGCGAGCCCCACCAGGCCCGGCAGGTCGGCCACCGCCCCGACCGGCGTCCACGGCCAGACCCCCCGCAGGAACAACACCTCGCACTTGTACAGGTTGCCCACCCCGGCGAGGTTGCGCTGGTCCAACAACGCCTCGGCGACCGTGACCTCCGGTCCGGCGGCCAGCCGACGCACCGCCTCCGCCGGGTCCCAGTCCGCCCCCAACAGGTCCGGGCCGAGCGACCCGACCAGGTTCTCCTCCTCGGCGGTCGGCACCAACGCCACCTCGTGCAGGTGGTATCCGACGGCCACCGCGTCCGGACCGTGCAACACCACCCGGATCAGGTGCGCAGGGCGGGCGGTCCAGCGCTCCCCCGGCGCGTACGCCCGCCAGGCGCCCTCCATCCGCAGATGCGAGTGCAGGGTACGGCGCTCGTCGTCGGGGCCGACCAGGCGCAGCAGCAGGTGCTTGCCCCGGCTGGCCGACTCACGGACCGTCCACCCGGCGAGGTCGACAGCTGCCAGCTGCGGCACCCGGAAGTCGCTGCCGGTCAGCCGGGCACCCGCCAACGCCCGGTGCAGGACGCGAGCGGTGTTCCAGACGGTGTCACCCTCGGGCACCCCCTCATCCTGCCCCGCCCGCACCGACCCCGCCCACCACCCGGGGCGAGTCCGCCCCGACGAGGGGCCGCAACGCCGTCAGGGCGACGGGTTCGAGGGCCGCGGCGACGTCGGCGGCACGGGTCGGTCCGCCCGTGCGGGGGCCGCAACGCCGGTCAGCGGCGCTCCTCCGGACGCGGTGGACGAACCATGTCCTGGTAGCGAGGGTGGCTGGCACCGTAGACGGCGTAGTTCAGCCGCGCGTGCGCCAGACTCAGGTCTCCGTTGGCGCCGCCCCGCACCACGTCGGCGTCGGCGTCACTCTGGCCGTCGTCGGTCCAGAAACAGACCGGACACGTGCCACCGCCGGTGCGACAGGCGCAACAGGGACAGACTGGCGGAACCCATTGGTCACCCACCGGGGCAGCATTCCACATCCGCGGATCGGACAGGAGCACGGGAGCATACCGATTCCTCGGCACACCGCCACCGGCCGGTGACGCTCAGCCCCACCCGCCCGTGACGGTCAGCAGATCACCGACCCGGACCGCCAGCAGGTCCACCGCCCGTCCACCGTTCACCGCCACAGCCACCCGATCGGCCGAGTCGACGTACACCACCAGGGCACCGGGGTTGGCGTCGGCGAAGGTCCGCCCGCGTACGGCGACGTGCCCGGCGACGACGACGGTGTCGGGGAGCGGGTCGAGCAGCCCGCCCTCGGCGGCGAGCTGGACGTTGCCGAACTGGTCCACTATGGATATCTCGGCGGTGAGGACCCCGGCGGTGACCCGGACCGTCGGCGGGGTGAGCCGGACCAGGTCGGCCGGGTCGACAGCCGGACCGGCGTCGGCGAGCGGGGAACCGGTGGCCAGTCGGGCCGCCACCGGAGCGAAGACGTCCCGGCCGTGGAAGGTCCGGGAGACCTGCGGGGCCAACCAGCCCGGGCTGGACAACTCGACCACCCGGTCGATCCCGCCCAACGCCTCGGCGGCCTCCACCAGCAGCCCGTTGTCCGGGCCGACGAGCAACCCGCCCTCGGTGGCGACGGCGATGCCACGTCGACGGGTCCCCACCCCCGGGTCCACCACCGCCACGTGCACCCCCCACGGCAGGTACGGCACGGTCTGGGCGAGCACCGCCGCGCCCCGGCGCACGTCGGCCGGTGGGATCAGGTGGGTCACGTCGATCACCCGGGCCTGCGGAGCGAGTCGGCCGATCACCCCGTGGCAGGCGGCCACGAAGCCGTCGGTCAGGCCGTAGTCGGTGGTCAACGAGATCCAGGAGGGTTCCGCCATGCCCGAAGGCTAGCCCGCCCGACGGTACGGGGGGCCCGGTTCGGGCACCGGTGACGCCAGGACGACACCACTGCGGACCGACCGGCCCCTGCCGGGCCGGCATCCGGGTCGGGCACACTTCCTCACGTGAACAGTCGCATCCGGACCCTGCCCGCCGTCGTGCTGCTCGGTGCGCTGGTCGCCGGCGTCACCGCCTGTGGGGACTCGTCGCGGGACCTCCCGCAGGCCGATCAGGCCCCGCCCACCACCGCGCCGCCGGCCCCCGCCACCGTGCCGGTCGAGCCACCCGCCGACCCCTCGGCGGCACCGAGCCCCACGGGCAACCCCCCGACGGCCGCCCCGGCCACCCCTGCCGCGCCGGCGCCGACCGCCGCTACCGCCCCACCCGGGGCCTCCACGGCCCGCCCGCAGACCAGTCCTCCGCCGGTCGTGCTGCCGCCCCGGCCCGCCGCCGCCCCCAGCGCCCGACAGGTGGTCGCCGCCTTCCGGGCCGCCGGGCTGAAGGTGTCGAACGTCAAGGACAAGTCGATCGACTGTGGACCGGACGGGCTCGGCCTCGGCTGCTCGGAGCTGATCACCACCGACGCCGTCCGGATCTACGTCTTCCCCGACGAGACCAGCGCCGGGGACATCGCCGACACCTGGAGCGGAGCGTCCTACCGGGACGGCAGCGTGGTCCTCAACTACCTGGGCACCAGCACCCCCACCGCCGAGCGGGCCAGGTACGACAGGGTCCTCGCCGACCTGCGCTGAGTCGGGCACCCCGCCGGAGGTCAGCCGCGCAGCCGCAGACCACGTGGGGTGGCGCGGAACCCGGCGGCGGTCAGGGCGTCGCTCAGCGGGGACGACCGCACCGCCTCCCCGTCCGCCCGCTCGACCGACAGCGCCCCCAACGCTCCCGAGTGGACGGCGTCGGCGAGCGCCTTCCCGGCAGCCGTCAACGCCTCCGGGTCGTCGCTGAAGGAGAGCAGGGTCCGGCCGCCCCGCTCGACGTAGAGGGCCAGGTCACCGCCGACCAGCACCACTATCGCCCCCGCCTTGCGGCCGGCCCGGTGACCGGTGGTCGTGGCGGTGCCCGTGCCGGTGTCGGCGGCCCGATCGGGCCAGGGCAGCGCCGCGCCGTACGGGTTGGCCGGGTCGGTCGCCGCCAGGACCAGTGCGGACCCGACCCGCCCCCGGCCGTCGTCGACCTTCTCGGCTGTCGCCCGGATCCGGTCCACCGCCCCGGGGACCGCGAACTGCGCCGCCCCGAGCCCCGCCACGAAGTAGCCCCGTCGTGCGGCGCCCCGTTCCTCCAACCCGGCCAGCACCGGGTACACCGCTGCGAAACCGCCGACCACCTGCTCGGCGACGACGGCGCCCCGGGTGACCACCCCGTGCCGGTCCAGCAGGACGTCGGCGAGGGCCGCCGCCCGCCGGGTCGGGTCGGTGTCCCGTTCGGGGAGCCGGGACCAGCGTCCGGCCACTGTCGGCGGCCCACCCCGGGCGGGGAGGGCAGGTCGACCCGGCCGCCGGTACCGGGTCCGCCCGGCGGGCGGTCGGGCCCGGTGGGCACCCCCGCCCCCGAGCAGCGCCCGCAACGGGGCGAGGGTGTCGTTGGTGAGGTGCCCGGCCCAGACCAGGTCCCAGAGCACACCGGTCAGCGCCGCGTCGTCGGTCGACCCGACCCGGTCGGAGAGGGTACGGAAGAACAGCGCCTGACCGTCGGCGAGGGCGTCGAGGACGGCGTCGTGTTCCGGCGTACGGGCCAGCGCCTCGTCCGGCGGGGGCAGCAGCAGGGGTGCCGTGTCGGCGTACGCCAGGGTGACCCACCCGTCCCCGCCGCTGATCGCCCCGGACCCGGCCCAGAGCACCTCCCCACTGGCGCAGAGCTCGTCGAGGTGGGCGGGGGAGTAGTCGGCCACCCGGCCGGGAAGCACCAGCCGTTCCAGGGCGGAGGCGGGCACCGCCGCACCCTGGAGCTGCTCCACCGCGGCGGCCAGCCCCTCCACCCCCCGAGCCGACGAACCGACCTGCTGCCACCGGGGCAGGAAGGTGGCCAGGGCGGTCGGCGGCACCGGTTCGATCTCCCGGCGCAGCGCGGCCAGGGACCGCCGGCGCAGCAGCCGCAACACCTCCGCGTCGCACCACTGGGTGCCGACCCCGTCCGGGGTGAACTCGCCGGAGACCACCCGGCCGGTGGCGGCCATCCGGCGCAGTGCCTGCTCCACCACCGCGACCCCGAGCCCGAACCGGGCCGCGCAGGTGGCGGCGGCGAACGGGCCGTGCGTACGGGAGTAGCGGGCGACCAGGTCGCCGAGCGGATCGGACACCGGTTCCAGGTACGCCTCGGCGACCCCGACCGGCAGGGCCACCCCGAGGGCGTCGCGGAACCGGGCGGCGTCCTCGACACCGATCCACCGGTCCTGTCCGGCCACCCTGATCCGCAGCACCCGCCGGGCCGCCGCCAGCTCGACCGGCCAGTCTGTCGGCACACCCCGTTCGGCCAGCTCCGGGTCGGAGAGGTCACCGAGCACCCGCAGGAGCTCCACGACGTCCTCGGCGTCTCGGGGGCGACGGTTGTCGGTCAGCCACCGCAGTTGCCGACCGGTCTCGTCGAGCACCGCCGGGTCGAGCAGTTCCCGCAGGTCGACCCGGCCGAGCAGCTCGCCGAGCAGGGCCGAGTCGAGGGAGAGGGCGGCGGCCCGGCGTTCGGCCAGGGGTGCGTCCCCCTCGTAGAGGAACGCGCCGACGTACCCGAAGAGCAGTGAACGGGCGAACGGCGAGGGACGGTCGGTGACCACCTCGACCAGCCGGATCCGGCGGGCGGCCAGGTCGCGCATCAGCTGGGACAGCGCGGGTTGGTCGAAGACGTCCTGGAGACACTCCCGGGCCGCCTCCAACGTGACCGGGAAGTCGGCGTACTCCCGGGCCACGTCGAGCAGGTGGGCGGCGCGCTGTCGTTGCTGCCACAGCGGTTGACGTCGGCGCGGGTCACGGCGGGGCAGCAGGAGGGCGCGGGCCGCGCACTCCCGGAACCGGGAGGCGAACAACGCCGAGGTGCCCACCGACTCCTCGACGAGTTGGGCGATCTCGTCGGGGTCGAACGCGACCACGTCCGCGCCGGGCGGCTCGTCGGCGGTGTCGGGCAGCCGGACCACGATCCCGTCGTCGGAGGGCATCACCTGGGCGTCCACCCCGTACCGTTCGGCGAGCCGCCGGGCGATCGCCAGCGACCACGGCCCGTTGACCCGGGCGCCGAGCAGGCAGTGCACCGCCAGCCGCCAGTCGCCCAGCTCGTCGCGGAACCGTTCCACCACCACCGTCCGGTCGTCCGGCAGGGACCGGGTCGCGGCCTGCTGCTCCCGCAGGTACGCCAGCAGGTTCCCGGCGGCCCAGTCGTCGAGCCCACCGGCGCGCAGCGCGGCCACCGCCGTCTCGTCGTCGCGGCGCAACAGCGCCCGGACCCGGGTCCCGATGGCCCGTCCCAGCTCGACCGGGCGACCGGCGTTGTCGCCCTTCCAGAACGGCATCCGGGCGGCCTGGCCGGGGGCGGGGGTGACGAGCACCCGGTCCGGGGTGATCTCCTCGATCCGCCAGGATGAGGAGCCGAGCAGGAAGACGTCGCCGACCCGGGACTCGTAGACCATCTCCTCGTCCAGCTCGCCGACCCGGGCCGCCCGTTCGGCACCGGCGAGGAAGACCCCGAACAGTCCCCGGTCGGGAATGGTGCCGCCGCTGGTGACCGCGAGTCGCTGGGCACCGGGTCGACCGGTGAGGGTGTCGGTGACCCGGTCCCAGACCAGGCGGGGCCGCAGCTCGGCGAAGGCGGTGGAGGGGTATCTGCCGGCGAGCATGTCCACCACCGCGTGCAGCGCCGAGTCGGGCAGGTCGGCGAAGGGAGCGGCCCGGCGGACCAGGGTGGCCAGGTCGACGAGGTGCCACGGCTCCAGGGCCACCATCGCCACGATCTGCTGGGCCAGCACGTCCAACGGGTTGCGCGGGGGGTGAAGCTCCTCGATCGCCCCCTGCGCCATCCGCTCGGCCACCACGGTGCAGGAGAGCAGGTCGCCCCGGTGCTTGGGGAAGACCACCCCACGGGAGACCGCCCCGACCTGGTGCCCGGCCCGACCCACCCGCTGGAGGCCGGCGGCCACGCTGGGCGGCGCCTCGATCTGCACCACCAGGTCGACGGCGCCCATGTCGATGCCGAGCTCCAGGCTGGAGGTGGCCACCACGGCGGGGAGACGGCCCGCCTTGAGCGCCTCCTCGATCTGCCGTCGTTCCTCCCGGGACACGCTCCCGTGGTGGGCGCGGGCGATCACAGGGTCCGCCCCGGCGGCGGCCCCGGACTGTGCCATCACCTCGGCAGGCGGCCGTCCGCGTCGACCCGTCCCGCCGTCCGACGGACCCGGCGGGGTGATCCCCGACGGTGGCGGGTCCAGGGGTGGTCGCGCCGCCTCGGACTCCTCGGCGGCGAGTTCGTTGAGTCGGGCACAGAGCCGTTCGGCCCCGCGTCGGGAGTTGGTGAAGACGATCGTCGACCGGTGCGCCCGGATCAGCCCCAGGACGCGTTCCTCCACGGCGGGCCAGATCGAGGCCCGGCGCGGCCCCGGCCCGCCGAGGTCGTCGACGGGCTCCTCCCGGGTCTCCAGCCGGGTCATGTCCTCGACAGGCACCTGGACGGTGACCTCGATGGTCTTGTCGGTGGTCGGCTGGACCACGTCCACCGGCCGGGACCCGCCGAGGAACCGGGCGCAGGTGTCCACCGGTCGGACTGTCGCGGAGAGCCCGATCCGCTGGGCGGGGGCGGGCAGCAGGGCGTCGAGGCGCTCCAGGGAGAGCGCGAGGTGGGCACCGCGCTTCGTGCCGGCCACCGCGTGCACCTCGTCGAGGATCACTGTCTGCACACCGCGCAGGGAGTCCCGGGCCGCCGAGGTGAGGATCAGGAACAGCGACTCCGGCGTGGTGATCAGGATGTCCGGCGGGGTACGGGCGAACGCCCGCCGCTCGTCGGCCGGGGTGTCACCGGTCCGCATTCCGACGGTGATCTCCGGTGGTGCCACCCCGAGCCGGGTGGCGGCCTGTCGGATGCCGGCCAACGGTGCCCGCAGGTTGCGTTCGACGTCGACGGCCAGGGCCTTGAGCGGACTGACGTAGAGCACCCGACACCGCTGTCGGGGGTCGGTCGGGGCGGGGGCGTCGGCGATCCGGTCGAGTGACCACAGGAACGCGGCCAGGGTCTTGCCGGACCCGGTCGGGGCGACCACCAACGCGTTGCGTCCGGCGGCCACCGACCGCCAGGCGCCGGTCTGGGCGGCGGTGGGGTGGGCGAACGCGGCGGAGAACCACTCCCGGGTGGCCGGGGCGAACCCGTCGAGCACCCCACCCCTGTCCTCGCTGCCTGTCACCACCCCATCGTGCCTCGCGGCTGTGACAATCCCGGGACGGTCGACGCTGTTCTGTCCGAGAGGGACCTGAAAGCCGCCAGTTGAGTTTTTGGAGCGTTAAGTCTCACTTAACTGCTTGCACGTGAGTTGCAACTTACCGTAACTTCACTCGCAACGTGGTGTCGGGGGGAGTGGGCGATGACCGTCGAGGGCCGTTCCTCCTGGTCTGGCACCGACGTGCTCATCCGTAAGGTCGACAGTCACCTCGCTGCCCTCCGGGGTGGTCTGCACGGTGCCGAGCTGGAGTTGGCCGAGCGGCTCGCCGGGTGCCTTCGGGAGCTGGTCGTCTGCACGGCGCAGGCCAGCGCCGCCGACCGGGGGCAGGTCCGGGCCGCCGTGCACTTCTTCGTGCTCCGTCGGGAGAGTCGGGGCCGGATGCTGTCGGTGCGGTCCCTGTCCGCCGCCCACCGGGTGGTCAACCGGGTGGTGCTCCACCTCAACCGGCCGGATCTGGTGGTCGAGGCGTACCCGGCCGGCGGGTCGGCCCGGGCACCCGGCGACGCCCTCCTCGGCTGAGGCCGACCGACCGACTGGCCGCCCGACCGCCCGGCCGCCCACCCGCCTGGCAACCGCCCGCCCGGCCAACCGAACGATCGATCGGCCGAGCCACCAAAAGCGGATTTATTACGTAAAAGCCCCCGACTGGCGACGATCTGGCGTGTGATCGGGACAGAGGCCCCGTACCGGAGAGGCCCGCCCGAGCGCCCCCGCGTCGACCTGGAGCACCCGTGCTGGCCCTGCTGATCCTTCACCTGCTGGCGGCGCTCGTCGCGCCGCTGCTGGTGCGGTGGTGGGGCCCCCGGGCGTGCTGGCCGCTCGCCCTGGCCCCGGCCGCCGCCTTCGGCTGGGCGCTGCTGCGTACCCCACAGGTCCGCGACGGGGCGACGGTGGTCGAGACGTACCACTGGATCGGGCAGCTCGGTCTGGACCTGACCTTCCGGCTCACCACCCTGTCCTGGCTGATGACCCTGCTGGTCGGCGGGGTCGGCGCGTTGGTGCTGATCTACTGCTCCCGGTACTTCGAGCCGGGATCGATCGGGTTGGCCCGGTTCGCCGGGGTCCTGGTCGCCTTCGCCGGGGCGATGCTCGTCCTGGTCCTCGCCGACGACCTGCTGCTGCTCTACGTCGGCTGGGAACTCACCACAGTCTTCTCGTACCTGCTGATCGGGCACAGCACCGAACGCCGGACGAGCCGGTGGGCGGCGGCCCAGGCGCTGATCGTGACCACCCTCGGCGGCCTGGCCATGCTGGTCGGGGTGCTCATGCTCGGCGCGCACGCCGGCAGCTACCGCTGGTCGGAGATCAGCGCCGCGCCACTGCCCGGAGGCGCGTCACTGGTCGTCGCGGTCCTGCTGATCCTCGCCGGTGCGCTCTCCAAGTCGGCGATCATCCCGTTCAGCTCCTGGCTGCCGGCGGCGATGGCGGCCCCCACCCCGGTCAGCGCGTACCTGCACGCGGCGGCGATGGTCAAGGCGGGGGTCTACCTGATCGGGCTGGTGGCGCCGGTGCTCGCCACCGTCGGCCCGTGGCGCCCCGTGGTCTTCGCGGCCGGGGTGGCCACCATGGTCCTCGGCGGGTGGGCCGCGCTGCGCCAGACCGACCTGAAACTGCTCCTGGCGTACGGGACGGTCAGCCAACTCGGTCTCCTCGTGGTGGCGACCGGGGCGGGCAGCCCGGACGCCGCGTTGGCAGCCGCCGCGATGCTGCTCGCCCACGCCGCGTTCAAGGCGGCCCTGTTCCTCGTCGTCGGGGTGGTCGACCACACCACCGGCACCCGTGAGGTGGACCGGCTCAGCGGGCTCGGCCGTCGCGCCCCGGTGCTGTGCACCGTGGCGGTGCTCGCCGCCGCCTCGATGGCGGGCGTGCCGCCCCTGATCGGGTTCGTCGCCAAGGAGGCGATCTTCGCCGCCTTCACCGACCGGCCGGTGGTCCTCGCCGGCCTGGTCCTGGGCACCGTCCTCACCGTCGCCTACAGCATCCGGTTCCTCTGGGGCGCCTTCGCCACCAAGCCCGGCGTCGCGTCGACCGAGCCGGCCGCGTCGAACCTGCCGATGCTGGTGCCCCCGGCGCTGCTCGCCGGGTTCGGGCTGGTCGCCGGGGCACTCGCCGGTGGACTCGACGACCTGCTGCGCCCGTACGCGGAGCTGTTCGGTAGTCCCGGCGAACACCTGGCGCTCTGGCACGGCCTCACCCCGGCGCTCGGCCTGTCGGCCCTCGCCCTGGTCGGCGGCGGGCTGCTCTTCGCGTGGCGCGGTCCGCTGGCCCCGGCGCTGGCCCGGCTGCGCGCCCCGATCGACGGCCAGCAGGGGTACGAGCGGCTGGTCCGTCGGTTCGACTGGCTCGCCATCGAGGTCACCGGGGCCACCCAGCGGGGCTCACTGCCGCTGTACCTGGGCACGATCCTGCTCGTCCTGGTGGCGGTGCCGGGCACCGCGATGGTGACGGCCCACCCCTGGCGCAGCTGGGTCGCGATCTGGGACACCCCCCTGCAACTCGTCGTCGTCGCGGTCGTGGCGGTCGCCGCCGTACTCGCCGTCGGCGCGCGACGACGCCTGACCGCGATGCTGCTGACCGGGGTCACCGGCTACGGCAGCGCGATGCTGTTCGTCCTCTACGGAGCGCCGGACCTGGCACTTACCCAGTTCCTCGTGGAGACGGCGACCATCGCGGTCTTCGTCCTGGTGCTGCGCCGACTGCCGGACCGGTTCTCGGACCGGCCACTACGCCGGGACCGGTGGATCCGGCGGGGGATCGGCGTCGCGGCGGGGGTGGTCGTCGCCGGTCTCGCCCTCACCGCCGCCGCCGCCCGACAGGCACCCGCGGACTCGCTGGCCTTCCCGGACCTGGCGGTCAGCGAGGGACACGGGCGCAACGTGGTCAACGTGACCCTCGTCGACATCCGGGCCTGGGACACCATGGGGGAACTCTCGGTGCTGGTGGTGGCCGCGACCGGGGTGGCGAGCCTGGTCTTCCAACGGTCCCGGACCGGTCCCCGCCCCCGACGGCCCGAGCGGGTCCGGCCGCCCGAGGGACCGCGTCCCCCGCAACGCCCGGTGTGGCTGCGGGGTGGGGCGACCCTGCGGCACCAGCAGCGGTCGATCGTCTTCGAGGTGGTCACCCGGCTGCTCTTCCACACCCTCGTGCTCTTCTCGTTCTTCCTGCTCCTGTCCGGACACAACGCCCCCGGGGGAGGTTTCGCCGGAGGGCTGGTGGTCAGCCTCGCCCTCGCCGTCCGCTATCTGGCCGGCGGCCGGTACGAACTGGCCGAGGCGATGCCGGTGAGCGCCGGGGCGGTCCTCGGCGCCGGGCTGGCCGTGGCCGTCGGGACCGGGGTGGTCGCCCTGGTGGCCGGCGGGGCGGTCCTGGAGAGCACGACGATCTCGGCCACCCTGCCCGTCGTCGGGCAGGTGTACCTGGTGACGTCGGTCTTCTTCGACGTCGGCGTGTACCTGGTGGTGGTCGGGCTGTCGTTGGACATCCTGCGCAGCCTCGGTGCCGAGGTGGACCGGCACATCGAGGCCGCCGGGGGGTCGGGGCGGGGGCCGCTGGTCGGCCGGTCGGGGAGCGGGCCGTGAGGACGGCGGGCGTCGAGGGGCCGACGCTGGTGCTGATCCTCGCCGTCGCGGTGCTGGTGACGACGGGGGTGACCCTCCTGCTGGAGCGGAGCCTGACCCGGATCCTGCTCGGCGTCATCCTGATCGGCAACGGGGTCAACCTGCTGATCCTGGTCGGTGGCCGGGCGGGCGGCGCGCCGGTGGTGGGCACCGGCCCGATCGAGCAGATGAGCGACCCGTTGCCGCAGGCAATGGTGCTCACCGCCATCGTCATCACCTTCGGGTTCACCGCCTTCCTGCTCGCCGTGGCCTATCGGAGCTGGTACCTGACCGGCAACGACGAGGTGCAGGACGACGTGGAGGACCGGCAGGTGGTCCAGTTGGCCGCGCGCAACGAACTCCCCGCCGCCGACCTCGGTGGGGAGGGTCCCGACAGCGACCCCGAGCAGGTCGACCCGCCGCCACCCCGGCATCCCCCCGGCGGAGGCCCCCGATGATGTCGGCGCTGGTCCCGCTGCCGGTGGTGGTGCCGTTGCTCGGTGCCGCCGTGACCCTGCTGCTCTCCGACAGTCCCCGGGCGCAGCGGATGGTCAGCGTCGTGGTGCTCGCCACCACGATGGCCGTCGCCGTGGTGCTCCTGGTGCAGGCGTACCGGTTCGGGCCGGTGGTCATGCACGTCGGCGGGTGGGAGGCCCCGGTCGGCATCGTCCTGGTCGCCGACGAACTGGCCGCGCTCCTGCTGGTCGTCTCGGCCGCGGTGACCCTCTGCGTGCTGCTCTACTCCATCGGCCAGGGGCAGGCGGACGTGGGGGAGACCGCCCCGGTCACCATCTTCCACCCCACCTACCTGGTGCTGACCGCAGGCGTCACCAACGCGTTCCTCGCCGGTGACCTGTTCAACCTGTACGTCGGGTTCGAGGTGCTGCTGGCCGCCAGCTTCGTCCTGATCACGCTGGGTGGAACGGAGACCCGGATCCGGACCGGGTCGACGTACGTCGTGGTCAGCGTCCTGTCGTCGATGATCTTCCTGGCCGCTGTGGGGCTGGTGTACGCCGCCACCGGCACCCTGAACCTGGCCCAACTGGCCCAGCGGCTCGACGAACTCCCCGACGGCGTACGGCTGAGTCTGCAACTGGTGCTGCTGCTGGCCTTCGGGGTGAAGGCGGCGGTCTTCCCGCTGTCGGCGTGGCTGCCCGACAGCTACCCGACGGCCCCCGCCCCGGTGACTGCGGTGTTCGCCGGTCTGCTGACCAAGGTGGGCGTCTACGCCATCATCCGGACCGAGACCCTGCTCTTCCCCGACGGGGTGACCGACTCGCTGCTGCTGGTGGTGGCCGGGGCGACGATGCTGGTCGGGATCCTGGGCGCGGTGGCCCAGTCGGACATGAAGCGGATCTTCTCCTTCACCCTGGTCAGCCACATCGGCTACATGATCTTCGGGGTCGGGCTGAGCACCGTCGCCGGCCTCACCGGATCGATCTTCTACGTGGTCCACCACATCACCATCCAGACGACGCTGTTCCTGGTGGCCGGACTGGTCGAGGTCCGGGCCGGCAGCACCGACCTGCGCCGCATCGGTGGCCTGGCCCGGGTCGCCCCCCTGCTCGGAGTGCTCTTCTTCGTCCCCGCGATGAACCTCGCCGGGATCCCACCGTTCTCCGGGTTCCTCGGCAAGCTGGGCCTGCTCCAGGCCGGCGTCGCCGACGGCACCCCGCTGGCCTGGGTCCTGGTCGCCGCCGGCACGGTGACCAGCCTGCTCACCCTCTACGCGGCCTCCCGGGTGTGGAACATCGCCTTCTGGCGTGCCCCGGAACTGGTCACCACCCGACCGAACGGTCGACTGCCCAACCTGATGGTCGGTGCCACGGCCGCCCTGGTCGTGCTGGGGGTGGCCCTCACCGTCGCCGCCGGACCGCTGTTCGACGTGACCGCCGACGCCGCCACCGACCTGGTGGAACGGACCCAGTACCTGCGGGCCGTCCTGCCCGGGGCGCAGTCGTGAGGCGGCGGCTGCGGTACCGGCTCGGTCGGTGGCGGGACCAGGGCATCGCACTCGGCTGGCTGGTGTCGATCTGGATCCTGCTCTGGGGGGACGTCACCTGGGGCAACCTGCTCGGCGGACTCCTGGTCGGCGGGGCGGTCCTGGTGTTCTTCCCCCTGCCCCCGGTCACCTTCGGCGGGCGGTTGCGCGTCGGCGCCCTGCTGGCGATGGGTGCCGCCTTCGCCGTCGACCTGGTCCGGGCCAGTCTCCACGTCGCCGCCGTGGCGGTACGCCCCGGCCCGCCTCCCCGCAGCGCGATCATGGCCGTGCCGCTGCGGGTGCACACCGACCTCAACCTGGCGCTCACCGCCGAGGTGATCTCCCTGGTCCCCGGGACGTTGATCATCGACGTGGACCGGGAGGCGGCGATCCTCTACGTCCACGTCCTCGACCTGGACGGCACCGGGGGGATCGAGGCCAACCGGGAGCGGGTCCTGGCCGTGGAGCGCGGCATCGTCCGGGCCGTCGGCTCGGCCACCGAACTGAACCTCGTCACCGCCGACCGGGAGTCCGCACCGTGAACACCGTCCTCGCCGTCGCCGTCACCATCCTGCTCTCCGCCACCGCGCTGCTCGCCCTGACCCGGATGTACCGGGGGCCGTCGCTGCTGGACCGGGTGATCGCCGCCGACACGCTGCTGGCCACCATGGTCGCGGCGGTCGGGGCCGAGGCGGCAGTCAACCGGCACGCCACCACGTTGCCGGTGCTCGTGGTGCTCTCCCTGCTCGGATTCGTCGGGTCGGTGGCGCTGGTCCGCTTCGCCGTACGGGAGGAGGGCTGATGTTCGGCACCGTCGCCGACTGGCTCGGCGGATTCTGCCTCGTGGCCGGTGCCGGGCTCGCCCTCGCCGCCGGGATCGGGCTGCTGCGCTTCCCGGACGTCCTCGACCGGATGCACGCGGCCACCAAACCCCAGGTCCTCGGGGTGCTGCTGACGATGCTCGGGCTGGCCCTTCGGCTGCGTACCCCGGCCGACCTCGGCATGGTGGCGGTGGTGGGTCTGTTCCAGCTGGCCACCGCGCCGGTGGCCGCCCAGATGATCGGACGGGCGGCGTACCGCAGCGGCCGACACGACCCGACGCTGTTGGAGTCCGACGAACTCGCCGGACGCCGCTCCGGCTGACGCCGTCGGGCACCTCCACCCCCATTGGTCCCCACAACCGGCGAGCGGTCCCAATTCGGGGACTGCGACGAATTCCCCCCTTTCGTATTGCTGATTGTCGATGCCGGTCGCAGTCTCATGCACAGTCCGTTGTCGATCAACGGTGACCGGTCGGCCGTGGCCCACCCGGTCCGGCCGCCTCCACTCCCGACCCGGAGGACCCATGAGATCCCGTACCCCCTGGATCGCCGCGCTGGCCGTCACGGCCGTGACACTGGCGACCGGCCCGAGCGCCACCGCCGCCCC
>NZ_JBEPEQ010000063.1:0-35147 GCF_040300925.1 Micromonospora sp. NPDC000207 | reverse complement strand
GCCGATGGGCCGGGCCGGACCGAGCCGATGGGCCGGGCCGGACCGAGCCGATGGGCCGAGCTGGGTCGGGGTGGGCCGGGGCGGAGTCGGGGTGAGGGTCAGGCGGCGGGCCGCAGGACGACCTTCGAGTAGCCTGCCTCGCGTCGGTCGAAGCGCTCGTACGCCTCCGGGGCGGAGTCCAGCGGCAGCTCCTTGCTGACCACGAAGCCCGGCTTCGCCCGACCCGCCACGATGAGGTTGCGCAGGAACTCGTTGTACGCCTTGACGTTCGCCTGGCCGGACCCCATCCGCAGGCCCTTCTCGAAGAACTTGCCCATCTTCACCAGCAGCTCACCCCGGCCCGAGTGCTCGTCCGGCGCACCGGGGTCGTGGGCCAGGTAGAGCCCGATCACCCCGAGCATCCCGGTCGGGCGTACCACGTCGATGAGGCTGTTCAACACCGCCGCCGGCTGCTCCTCGCCGCCCGACCCGTGCGCCTGGTAGCCGACAGCGTCGACCCCCCGGTCGGTGCCCACCCCGTCGGTGCGGTCGAGGATCTGCTGCACCGCGTCCCCGGAGGAGAAGTCGATGGGAACGGCCCCGATCGACTCGGCCAACCGCAGCCGGTCCGGCACCTTGTCCACCACGAACACCTCGGCCGCCCCCATCAGCATCGCCGAGTACGCGGCCATCAACCCCACCGGCCCGCCGCCCATCACAGTGATGTTCTCGCCCGGGCGCAGCTCGCTCATCGCCACCCCGTGGTACCCGGTGGGGAAGATGTCGGCGAGCATCGCGAAGTCGTTCTCGAACTCGGTTCCCGGGGGCAGCTTCAGACAGTTGAAGTCGGCGAACGGCACCCGCAGGAACTCGGCCTGCCCACCCCGGTACGGCCCCATCGACACGTAGCCGTACGCGCCCCCGGCGAATCCGGGGTTCACCGTCAGACAGAACCCGGTCTTGCCCGCCCGGCAGTTGCGGCAGAACCCGCAGGCCACGTTGAAGGGCATCGAGACCCGGTCACCGGTACGGAGACTGACCACCCCGGGGCCGGTCTCCACGATCGTGCCCATGTTCTCGTGGCCGAAGACGATGCCGGCCTCGGCGTCGGTCCGGCCCTCGTACATGTGCAGGTCGGAACCGCAGATCGCGGTCGTCGTGATCTTGACGATGACGTCGTTCGGATCCTGGATACGCGGATCGTCGACCTCGGAGACCGTGACGTCGTGCGGCCCCTGGTACACCACAGCCTTCATGTCTCGACCGTAGGCCGCCAGGGGGTCCCGTGCGGCCGGTTCGGCCGACTCCGCAGGGGGTCAGCCGAGGCGGTCGAGGACCGCCGGGGTCAGGTCACCGACCGACGACAGGACCACCGCCGCGAGGGCCTCCGCATCCGGGTCCAGCGGGTACGCCCCGTGCGGCACCGCCACCACCCGCATCCCGGCCGCAGCAGCCGAACGCACCCCGTTGGAGGAGTCCTCGATCGCGGCACACCGGGCCGGATCGACCCCCAGCCGCCGGGCGACCGCCAGGTAGACGTCCGGGGCGGGCTTACCCCGCTCCGTCTGCTCAGTCGACAGCGTGGTGCGGAAACACCCGGTCAGGTCCGTCGCCGCCAACGCCGCCGTGATCAGGCGGGTCGGGGAGGAACTGGCCAGCCCCAACGGCCACCGGGCGGCGATCCCCCGCACCACCCCGTCCGCCCCGTCGATCACCGGTACGCGGGTCTCGTACCGCCGGGCCATCTCGTCGACCACCTCCGTGGCGACCTGCTCGGCGGTCCGGCGTACGCCCAACTCGCCGCTGAGGTACTCGGCCCACTCGCCGGTGCTCATCCCCATCAGCCGCCGCTGGGTGTCCGGCTGCCAGGTCCCGCCGTGCGTCGCCACGTACGCCCGACGGACCTCCTCCCAGACCGGCTCGGAGTCCACGATCACGCCGTCGAGGTCAAAGATCACCGCATCCACCACGCCCCCATCCTCCCCGACCCCCTGAGATGCAAGGAAGGGCCCCTTGTTAACGCCTATGGTAGAGAGGGGTTCCCCTATCACTCCGACCTGTTAATAAGGGGCCCTTCCTTTCGAGGTAGGGGTTAGGGGGTGGGGGGTGGGAGGCCGATGGGGTTGTCCGGCGGGATGACAGTGCGGCACCGGCGGGCGATCGGTTCGAGGAGTTCCCGCAGTCGATCCGTACCGGCCGGACCCAGGGTCTGCCACGGCCTGGCGGCGGCGGAGTCGGTGGCGTCCTCGACCTCCTGGAACGCGGCCCGCCCCCGGTCGGTGGGGGTGCCATCGGCGGTCAGCCAGCCCCGCTCGACCAGCCGCCCCCGGGCGTCGTGCCACTGCGCCTCGGTGAAGCCCCGGCCGAGCAGGTTCTTGGCGGGCATGTCCACGGCGACCCGCCAGGCCAGCGTCTCGACCGGGTCCAGACCGGCGGCGACGAGGGCGGCGACGTGCCCGTCCCCCCGGTGCTCGCGCAGGGTGGTGGCCGCCTGCCAGAGCCGGGCCAGCGGGTACTCGGCCGGTGGGAGGGCGGCGTTCGCCGCACCCAGGACCCGTCCGGCCGCGTCGACAGCCCCGGCCGCCGTCGCGATCAGGTCGGCGGCCTCGGCGAGGTGGGCTTCGGGCAGTTCGTACGTCGACTCGGCCAGCGCCTGCACCGCACCGGTCAACCGGGCCCGCAGGGCCTCCTCCGGGGTGGCCAGTTCCCAGACCGAGGGCAGGGCGCGGGCCACCATGTGCGGGGCGAAGGTGAAGAAGGCGGCCACCACCGGGGCGGCCTCGACGGGGCCGAGCGGGGCGGCCCGCCCGGCGAAGTAACCCCGCCAGTAGCCCCGCAACCCGACCGCCTCGTACGCGGCCCGGGACCGGGAGTGGAAGTAGGTGACAGCGTGGACCGGTTCGACGTACGTCCACATCGCTCGGGCTGTCCGTCCCGGATCGTCCGGTGTCACCACGTCCACCTCCACTGGCGGGGTCTCGGAACTACTGGGCGGCGAGGACGTCCACCACGAACCGCAGCGGACCGGCCGGACGGCCACTGGAGGCGTCGTCGCCGTACGCCAGTTCGGCGGGGAGGTCGAGCTGCACCCGGCTGCCCACCTTCACCCCGACGAGACCCTGGTCCCAGCCGGGGATGACCTGGCCGACGCCGATGCCGAAGGTGGCGGGCTCGCCACGCTCCCAGGACGAGTCGAACTCCTTGCCGTCCTTGTAGAAGACCCCGACGTAGTTGGTGGTGATGTTCTGGCCGGACTTGACCTCCGGGCCGGTCCCCTCGATGAGCGGGGTGACCTTCAGTTCGGTCAGTTCACCCTCGCCCCCGGTGACTGTCGGCTTGGTGCCGAGGGCCGGGTCGGCGCCCTCCGGCAGCTGCGGGGCGGGCGGAGCGGCGGGGTTGGCGGGGTCCGCCGGGTTGGCCGGGTCGGCGGTGGCCGAGGGGGTGCCGGCGGCCTGGTCGGCGGAGTCGTCGCCACCGCCCTGGCCGACCGCCACGAAGACGCCGACGAGGATCGCCACCACGGCGAGCCCGGCACCGGCGCCCAGCCATGCCTGTCGGCGGCGCTTGGCCTCGGCTGCCTTCTGGGCCGCCAACTGTTCGGCCAGTCGCCGCCGAGCCTTGCTCTCCTGCGCGCCGCGCTCGCTCACGTCCTGGACTCCCTGCTGAGAAGTGGGTGCGTCCGGCCACGGACGCCGTCGCGGACACGGTACCTGGTGGGTCGCCGTACCTCCGACTATCGATCGCGATCGGTGGGAGAGATGGGGTGATTCGTGGGCATGTTTGGTAGGGGATGTCGGGGTAGGTTCCGGACATGACGATCCTCACCGACAAGGACCGGGCGCTCCTGGCCGAGCCGCAGCTCGCCCACGTCGCCACCATCGAGCCCGACGGAAGCCCGCACGTGACCCCCGTCTGGGTGGACACGGACGGGGAGCACATCATCTTCAACACCGCCAAGGGCCGGCAGAAGTACACGAACATCCAGCGCAACCCGGTGGTCGCCGTCAGCGTCGTCGACAAGGCCGACGACTACCGGACCCTGTGGGTCAAGGGGACCGCCGAGTTCGTCGAGGAGGGTGCCGACGAGCACATCGACCGGATGACGCAGAAGTACCTCGGTCAGGAGACGTACCCGTTCCGGCAGGCGGGCGAGGAGCGGGTGATCGTCCGGATCACCCCGACCCACAAGCTGGGTCGCGGCTGAGCTGTGAGAAGGGCCCCTTGTTAGCGCTATGCGTTAACAAGGGGCCCTTCCTTGCAGGTCAACGGCCTTGGTGTTGGTTGTTGGGGGAAGCGGTCGACGGTCCCTGCGCCGGTCGGGTCGCCGACTGGCCCGGACCGGCAGTCGTTCCGGGAAGTACGCCCCGAGCCGCCTCGGCGGTCATCCTCTGGCTCAGGGCTGCCTGGGCGGCCGGGAAGTACCTGTCGACGAGCGGTTTCGCCGCCATCCGGAGGGCCAGCCGGACCTGCTCCCGTCTGGCCTGCGCGTCTTTCACCTCGGCGGCGGTCGTGTGCGTCCCGGCTTTCTTGGCCGCGTCGATGAACTGCTGTTCCTTGTTGGTGAAGAAGTGGATCGACTCTGCCGTCACATAGCTGATGTCGGAGTTCTCCCCGGGGACGCGGATGTGAGTCGGATTCCAGTAGGTGTGTGGCGGCCCGGCGCTCCCCGGCTCGCTGAGCGTCTCGGTGTAGCTCGACTTCTCCTCACCCACCCTGGCCCGGTGGGTCTCTGCGGTGGCGGCGAGGTCGGTGGCCCGGTCGAACCGGATCATGGTGTCGAGCAGCCGGCCGACCGTCGGGTCCGCGATGATCTTGTCGACGTCCGACCTTCTGAGAAGGAACGTCCTGGCCCTCGTATCGCCGCCGTCCTGCAGATAGCCGGAGAGTCTGGTGGCGCGTTCGTCCTCGTTGGTCATGGTCCTGCTCCCGTACGCATAGTCGACTGCCGGTCAGCCCCACCGAACGGGGGTACCGGGGGCGACTGCCGTCGTCGGCGGAGCCCCCGCGACCACCGACGGGCGGGACACCTGGTTCTACGCGGTCGAGGGCGTCGGGTTCAGCACAGCGGGAACTTCGTCGGGCCAGGTCAGGCCGATTTACGCGGGGCCGCCTTCTTCGGCGGGGTGTTCGTGGCCTTCTTTGCGGCGGTCTTGCCGGTCTGGGCCTTCTTCGCCGGGTTCCGCTTCTGCGCGTCGGCCTTCTTCACCGGAGCCTTCGCTGAGTTCTTCTTCGCCGTACCCGTTCCGGCGGCCGGGGCCTTCTTGGCCGTACCCTGCGACTTCGTGGCCTTCTTGGCCGACCGGGCCGACGTGATCGGGGTCGGCTCGCCCGCGCCGCCGCCGGACCGTCCGCCCGCGCCGCCGCCGGACTCGCCCCGGGCGGCCCGCGCCCTGTCGACGGAGGCTTTCAGGGCGGCCATCAGGTCCACCGCGGCGGGCGGGGCCTCCTCGGGGGCCTCCGGCTGGACGACCTCCCGACCCTCCACCTTGGCGTCGATGACCTCCTGCAACGCGGCCCGGTAGTCGTCTGTGAAGACCTCCGGCTGGAACTCCCCGGCCATCGAGTCGATCAGGGAACTGGCCATCGCCAACTCCGGGGGGCGGACCTTCAGGTCCTCGCCGAGGAAGGCGAAGTCGGGGGTACGGATCTCGTCCGGCCAGAGCATCGTGTTGAGCAGCAGTACGCCCTCACGGACCCGGAGGGTGGCCAACTGCTCCCGTTGGCGGATCGCCACCTTGACGATGGCCACCCGTTCGGCGTCTGTCAACGCGTCCCGCAGCAGCACGTACGGCTTCGTCGCGGCCCCCTCCGGCTCCAGGAAGTACGCCTTGTTGTAGAGGATCGGGTCGACCTGTTCGGCCGGGACGAACTCCAGGACGTCGATCGCGTGGGATGTGCTCAACGGCAGGTCGGCGAAGTCCGAGTCGGTGAGGACGACCATCTCCCCGCCGCCGATGTCGTACCCCTTGGCGATGTCGTCGTAGGTGACCTCCTTGCCGCAGACCTGGCAGGTCCGCTTGTAGCGGATCCGCCCCCCGTCGGCCCGGTGCACCTGGTGGAACCGGATGTCCTTCTCCTCGGTGGCGGCGTAGAGCTTCACGGCGATCGAGACCAGCCCGAACGAGACCGCGCCCTTCCAGATGGTCCGCATGCCGCTCCTTACCTCTTCCCCCGTACTGCTCAGGATGGCAAATGAACGAAGGCGGCACGTCGACTTCGCCGGGTAACTACAGTTCGACAGGTGCCCGGGGCGCCGCTGAAGCCGATGCTCGCCACGACCGGCCCCCTGCCGTCGGGCGTCGGGTGGACGTACGAGTTCAAGTGGGACGGGATCCGCGCCCTGGCCGACGTCGGCACCGGGCGGCAGCACCTGTACGCCCGGACCGGTACGGAGATCACCGTGGCGTACCCGGAGTTGGCGGGGCTGGCCGACCACCTGGCCGGGCTTCCCGATCCGGTCGACGACGCACTCCTCGACGGGGAGGTGGTCCTCTTCGCCGAGTCGGGGGCACCCTCGTTCGTCGCCCTCGCCGAGCGGATGCACGTCCGGGACCGGACCCGGGCGGCCCGGCTCGCGGCGTCCGCCCCGGTCACGTACCTGATCTTCGATCTGCTCCGGTTGGGTGGCGCGGACCTGACCGGACGCCCCTACGTCGAGCGGCGGGCGGTCCTGGAGTCGCTCGGGGTCGGCGGCCCCCGGTGGGCGGTCCCGCCCGCCTACGACGACGGGGAGACCACCTGGCAGGTGGCGGGGGAGCACGGCCTGGAGGGGGTGATGGCCAAACGGTCGGCCTCCACCTACCGGCCGGGGGTCCGCTCGCCCGACTGGGTGAAGGTCAAGCTGGACGTCACAGGTGACTTCGTGGTCGGCGGGTGGCGGCCCGGGGCGCGGCGGATCGGCGGGCTCCTGGTCGGGGTGCCCCGCCCGGACGGTCGGCTCACCTACCGGGGTCGGGTCGGCGGGGGGATCGGGGCCGCCCTGGAGCGTCAGCTCCTGCACGAGCTGGAACCGCTGCGGACCACTGACTCGCCGTTCGCCGGGGACGTCCCCAGGGCGGACGCCCGGGGCGCGACCTGGGTGGACCCGACGGTCGTCGTCGAGGTCAAGTACGGCCAGCGGACCCCGGACGGGCGTCTCCGGTTCCCCCGGGTCCTGCGGCTGCGCCCCGACAAACCGGCCGGGGAGGTAGCTGATGTGGACTGACGTGGAGGTGGGTCGAGGTGGCGGGTGAGCGGCTCCGGGTCGACGTGCAGGGACGCGCCGTGGAGCTGTCCAACCTCGACAAGGTCCTCTATCCGGCGGCCGGGTTCACCAAGGGCGAGGTCATCGACTACTACACCCGGATCGCCCCGGTCCTCCTGCCGCACCTGGCCGACCGGGCACTCACCCGGATCCGGTACCCCGACGGCGTCGACGGGGGTTCGTTCTTCGAGAAGAACAAGCCCGCCGCCACCCCCGACTGGGTACGCGTGGCCACCCTCCCCGTCCCCGGCTCCAGCAAGGGGCGGGAGACCATCGACTACGTGGTCGCCGACGACCTGCCCACACTGGTGTGGTTGGCGAACCTGGCCGCCCTGGAGCTGCACACCCCGCAGTGGCGGATCGGCACCCACCCCGACCTGATGGTGGTGGACCTGGACCCGGGTGCCCCGGCGGCCCTGCGCCAGTGCTGCCAGGTGGCGTTGCTGCTGCGTGACCGGCTCGCCGTCGACGGCGTCGAGGCCCACCCGAAGACCTCCGGGAAGAAGGGCATGCAGCTTTCCTGTCCGGTGGCGGGGACCCAGTCCGCCGAGGTGGTCTCCGGGTACGCGAAGCGGATCGCCCAGGAGTTGGAGCAGCGGCATCCGAGGCTGGTCGTGTCGAAGATGGCGAAGAACCTCCGCCCCGGAAAGGTCTTCATCGACTGGAGTCAGAACAGTGCGGCGAAGACCACCGTCGCGCCGTACTCCCTGCGGGCCGCCCCGACTCCGACCGTCTCCGCCCCGCTGACCTGGGAGGAGGTCGAGGCCGGCGCAGCCGGCGAGCGTCCGGCCACCACACCGTACGGCCCGACAGAGGTCCTCGACCGGGTCGAGACGTACGGCGACCTGATGTCGGACGGTGGCGTCCGACCTGCCCTTCCCGAGTAGCCCCGACGTCGTCAACGACCCATCGAGGAGCCCTGCGTCCGACCGGGACCCTGGTACGCGAAGGAACTGCCTGCGCCGCCCGGACCCGGGCCGTGGCCCCTCTTCTGGAGGCGGCTGTTCGCCACGAACTGCCGGTTCTGGTCTGCCCTGGCCCAGATGTCCCTGGTGACAGCGATCACCGCCGAGTCGAGGCCCCGGGTGGCTGCGTCAGCTTCCTGTCTGGCCCTGTCGATGTGTGTCGCGGAGGTGGCCCGCCCTTGCCTGAGGCTCTGAACAAAGGCGTCCCGCTCCAGTGTGGTGTTCCCGAAGCCCACTCGTCGGCGGGCTTCCTCCCGCTCCCGCATCGATCGTTCGCCCTCGCTGGTGAGGTACCGCAGGGTGACTGTCTCCGGCTGGCCGGTGTCGCGTGACGGGCGAACCTCGGTGAAGGTGATGTGACCCCTGTTCTCGTAAGCGGGAAGGATGGGTCTGTCGTGCCTGTCTGCGGCGGCAGGCTGCCGGTAGGGCGAGAGGGAGCCGGGGTGGTGATCCAGTGCGGCTGTTCGAATCTTGGTCTGTTCGTGTAGTTCGAGGTGTCTGGCACCGACGGTGAACATGCTGTCGCTCACCCGGGGATCGTTGACGAGCTGGATCTGCCCCTGGAGATCGAGGGCGTTGATGTACCGCTCGGTCACTTCGGGAGACGCAAGATTCCTCAGGCCCGGCAGATTCTCCTGACCCGGGGTGGCTCCGGTCGTCAGGGTTCCCTGAGCGTCGATGTCGGGGTGCTGGGCCGACGACCCGGTCGCCCTCCCGGTGACCCTCCTGAGGGCGTTGCCGATTCTTTCGAGTCGACTGTTGCTGGTCATGGATGCCACCTGGGAGGTGCTCGGCTCCGCTGCCTGGCTGCCGCCGTACCCGGCGGCCGGGATCGCCGCACACGCTGCCCGCGAGAGTCCCGGGGCCAGGTCCCGCAACTGAGGGATCTCCAAGGGCAGTGACAGGTAGTCGCCGTTGCGCCCGGCCAAGGCCAGATGGCTCTCGAAGTTCATGGCCGCCCGCCCCAGGAGGTCCCTCACCCTGGTGTCCCTGGTCATCTCCAGCTGATCGTCGTACGGCGCGTTCAGCACGTAGTCGGCGGCCCCCTCCGAGCAGTACGCGAGTACGTGCTCGGTCGTGTAGAAGGACTCCTCGCTCCTGCGGAGGATGTCGATGCTGGCTGCGACCACCTGCCCACCGAGTCGCATCCGGTGCTGTTGGTACGTGTCCTCGGCCCCCGGCGCGTCGGCCGAGCCGCGTCCCGAGAGGACTGTGGCGTAGTTGAGCGCGGTCTCCGCATCGCCGACACTGGCTTCGATGTGACCGTTCTGGGAAAGCTGATCCCGGCCCTGCTCGGACAGTAGGCGATCGATGTAGAGGTCGACGACCTCGGAGTCGCAGATCTCTCTCACTCTTTCGAGGTTGACTGTCATGGGTGCGGGCTCCAGGGGAGGTCGGGGGTCACCGGCTGTGGAAGGGCGGGCACGGAACCGGCCTGCCCGCCCTTCTACGGCCACCCGTCACGTCCGGTTCACCCGGGAGGTGAGACGAGCCGAACCGCCGTTGAACCGTCGGACGTGTCCGTCCGTCAAGAGTCGAACCGGTGATCGGCCGGCCCCTGCCAGACCGACGGGAAGACACTCCGATGCCAGAGAATCTGTTTACCACGGCGAAGCTCAAAGAAATCTATTCTGAACATGCTGACAAGTTTCCTGATGTCCCCGACGAAATGTCACCCGCGCTGCTGGAGAACGTCGAGGTGAGGGGTCAGATGGTCCAAGCCGAAATCGCCAGGAGGCGGCGCGACGCCCTAAAATCGATCATGAATGACGGTGCGACGACGAAGTTGAGGTATCTGAACTCGGACGCAGGTGAGAAGCCGTTCTACACCGAACCGGCCGTACGCGATTCCCGGGGGCGCGAAATCCTTCCCGCGTACGAAAACCCTGGGCACGTCATTCTCCCCCCTGCTCCGGGTCGGCCGGACTCGGGGACGACGAACCAGCCTCCCCAGGAGCCCAGGCGCTACCTGGAGGAATCCGGTGAGGAGGCCATGCGCCAGCGAGCCGAGGCACGCGCGCGTGCGAAACAGGAGCCGGCAAATCTCGAAGAGCTCGCCTTCGGCGCATCACGCCGTAAGGTACTGGCTGCCACCGGTCAGATGGTGATCGAGGCGAACTCGCAATTTCAAGACCGCCTTGTCAAACTCTCGCAATCCCTGAACCAGGCCGCCGCTGACCTGTCCCGGACCGGCAGAGATACGGTCGCCGACCAGTCGCAGGTGAACAGCGCCGCCGTCGCCGGTCCGCCCCAGGCGCAGAACACCGCCGTCGCGAATGCCGCCGTCGCGAATGCCGCCGCAGCCCGGCCCGGTCAGCTGCCTCGACATGGTGTCGGATCCGCCACCCGGCCTGCCGGGCAGGATTCGAGTAGCGGGCCCACTCGATCGTCCAACCGGACACCCTGACCGGTTCCACACTCGAACAAGCCCTTCGTGGAGGCCGCCACCACCGCTCTGCTCACTGTCTGTGGGAGCGTCCGCTCTGCCGGTGTTGATCTGACCGGTGGTGGTGCCGCCGCGACGAACCCTGCCCGTTGTCGCCCCTGCCGTGCTGCGCTTGGAAGGAAGGGTCGCGCATCGAAGCCGCGTTCGTTCTCTCTTCCTCCTGTCGCAGCGCCTTGAAGTGACTGTTGCTTACCTCCTTGACCAGAGTGTCGAGACCGGTCTGGATCTTCCGCACATCGTCGGCGGCTTTTCTGATGTCTTTGTCGGAGGTGCCCAGTCTCCACGCCTTGGCTTTGTCGAACTCCTCCCGCTCCTCCTTGTTCTTGCCGATGCCTGCGTCCTTCAGCGACTTTTCCCGGTCGCGCATGTTTGCCAGTCCGGCGTCGGTCAGGTAGTGACCCACCTGGACAGTCGTCTGCTGCCTGCCGCGCTCGTCGGAGGACGTCTGCTCGTGCGGGGCGACGATGTGACCGCTGTTGGCGTACGGATCGGCCAACATCCTGCCCTTCCTGTCGGCGAATGCGGGCTGCGTGAAGTGCAGGGATCCGTCGAACTCCGGATCGTGAAAACCCTGGTAGTCGAGCGCCGATTTCTTGACAGCCAGTCGCCAGTTGAGCGAATCCGAAGCCTGGCGGAGCGCATATACGAGGCGCTGGACATCATGATTCTCGACCAGTGAATTCGCAGCATCTCCCATGGTGTCGACGTAGTGCGTCTTGGTCTCCGGGGCAACGTTGCCGGTGACTTCTTCCAGCGTCAGGTCGTGCTGCCGAGGCATGTCGTGATCTCCTGCGGGGGTCGGGCGGGACTCGGCCCGGAACGAGGGCCGGTCACACTACGGAAGGCGAGCGCCTTCGGTTCGACCGAATTTCTGCGGGAGTGGGTTCAGGGGGTGTGGCGGAACGCACGCTGGTTGCGGACGCGGCGGGTGCAGGGCATGGTGTGATCCGTCGGCAGGGCGCACCGGCCGCCTCCGGTCAATGGTCGGTCACAGAAAACCCGATGGTGTACGCCCTGGGCGTCCTCCCGGGACACTGTGACCTCGCCGACATCCATCACTCGACTGACCTGCGCCAATACCCGGGCGGCCGTTCTGGCGAAGATTCGGGCACGCATCAGGTCGGGTGCGGCGATCGGCAGGTGGATTACCCACCGGCCCTCCGCCTCACCGGTCACCATCGGGGCGCGGCGGCCCGGTGGCGGCCACCCGTCTCGCGTCGCTCGGTAGGGCTCGGCTCGGGCAGGAATCGGCGCATCGGGGAGCGCATTCGTACCGCCTCTCGACGTGTGGGTGGGGGTGGACCTGCCGACGCAGCCTCATCCGGCAGTACGGCGGCAGGGAATCTCACGGAGCCCGGGGCGGCCGGACCGGAGGGTTGGTCCGGCCGCCCCGGACCGGGGGGAGTAGTGCCGACGCGACAGGGCCACCACCACGGAAAGCGCCAACCGACCGCAGGCACCCCGTCACTGAAAGCAACGGTACGGCCATTCCTCACCTACGTCAAGTGCCTCGCCTACCCCGCCATCATCACCTTCACCTTTTGGGCAACGTGCATTGCCTGCTTCACGCAAGGGATCGATACTGGGCGAGCCAACCGACTGCAAGGGGCCGACGTGCCGATTCCGCCGACCATGGACGAACTGCTCGACGACGTGCAGCGAAAGATTGCCGAGGGGAAGCTTCCGCCGGGCTCCCAGCTACCCTCCGGGCGCGCGATGGCCGACGAATACGGCGTTTCCCACTCCACCATCCAGCGAGCCATAGCGACTCTGCGCAAGCAGGGTGTGCTGGTGGGGCGGCCTGGGCGGGGAGTCTTCGTCGCCGAGCGGTAGGGCTGCATCGGGTCACCCGGTCATCCGGGTCCAAGATCGCATTGGGTTCGAGTGGTTTCTCGGCATCACTGGGGCTGAGTGCTGACGTGGTGGGGGTCGTACCCCTTGGGGTGGGTGGGGTCGTACCCTCGGTGGGGTTCGGCGCGGGGAACGGGTCGGGCCGGGAGAGGCGTCGAGGTGGGTGACGGGCGGTTCGGGCGGACCCTGGACCTGGGGTCGCGGGCCTGGTGGCGGGCGGTCGGGCGGCGGGTCGACCTGGCCGGGGAACACCGGTGGTTGGACGCGCCCGCGTGCGGGCCGGGGCCGGTCGGGGAGTCGTGGCTGGCGGCCGAAGCCGAACGGGTCGGCGGGAGCGTCGACGCCGACGTCACCGACGGTGGGCTCCTGGCGTCGATGTCGGTGCTGGACGGGCCGGGGTTCCGGGCCGCAGACCTGGACGAGCGGGTACGCGACTTCTACGAGCACACCGCCCGGTGGCGGATGGACGTGTGGACCCAGTGGTCACCGGTGTTCCAGCCTGGCGGCGAGCTGATCAGTCGGCTGTTCGGTCGCCGGGTCCAACAGTTGGCACTGCCCACCCGGCCGATGGACGTGGCACACGGGATGGACTCCCGGGTGGTCCACCTGCTCGACGCCGAGGGGCGTCAACACGCCGCCGGTTGGCTGCGGACCCTCACCGCCACCGGAGAATACGTCTACAGCGGGTGCTACTCGGCGCGACTCCTGCCCGGGTCGGACCAGCCCAGCGTCCACGTCGCCTTCCCGTTGGAGTCGGGAAGCGTCCAGGTCTTCCTCCGCCCCCACGTCGAACCCGACGGTTCACTGCTGTTGACCTCGGCGTCGAAGGCCTTCGGGGACCCGGGGGCCTACGTCCTGGTCCGGCACGGAGACCGGGCGTACGCCGCCCGACTGCCCCTGCACGAGCGGTTCCACGTGTACGCCGACCCGCGCGGGATCCTCCGTACCGACCATCATCTTCGGTTGTACGCGGCCCGGGTCCTGCACCTGCACTACCGCCTGGGACCGGCCTGACGGCCCCGATCCGTCGGGGTCTCCGAGTGGCGGGCCGCCCCCTGTCGGCGGTGCGGGCTGTGCTCCCCGACGGACTGCCCCGCCGACGGGGCATCGTCACCTGCCGGTTGGGGCGACGGGGTGGATACCCGACGACCGCCCGCCGCGAAACCGGGTGAGGTGGCCCCGGCCGCCAGCACCCGTTGCCGTGCCTCGTCGAGGGTCGACCGGGTCGAGTCGAGGTCGTACGTGTCTCGGTTCGGGTTCCACGGCAGCTCCGTTCCGACCCGGAACATCACCGTCGCCTCCCTCTGCTGGTTGAGTGCCTTCTCGACCTCGCCCGCGCGGTCCCTCCACCACGCCGCCTCCGGATCGTCGCCCACGCTGCGTTCGGCAGTGAATGTCGCCGCCAGGCGTAACTGTTCACCGGCGTGCCGCTGCTCGGCGAGAGCCTGTCGAAGGTGCCGTTGCGTCCGACCGGGCACCCGACCGACGGAATCCAGCTCCGCCAGCGCGTTCGACTGGCTCGTCTCGGCCTCCCTGAGCAGGGTCGAGAATTCCAGTCGGTCGAGGTAGTTGAAGTCGTCGGTGACCTGCTGACGCAGGGCGTTCATGCCGTCATCGTGATTCATGGCGGTCCATCCTGTGGGCTGGTGGCCGGGTCGCCTGTCCTACGGGGGTCGCCCCCTGCCGGTTCAGCCCGGCGGCGACCGGGTCCTCGAAAACCCGTGGGTGTGGTCCGCCGACGCCGGTCACACTGGTGTCGTGCGTACCTTCGACGAGCTGATCGAGGAGGCCGCCGCCGTCGACGTCTCCGGGTGGGACTTCGGGTGGCTGGCCGGTCGGGCGACCGAGGAACGCCCACCGTGGGGCTACTCCCGCCTGGTCGCCGTACGCCTGCCCCGGGCCGCCGCTGCCCTGGACCTCGACACCGGCGGCGGTGAGATCGTCGCCGAGATGCCGGAGTTGCCGCCGAGGATGGCGGTCACCGAGTCCTGGCCGCCCAACGTCGAGCACGCCCGACGGCTGCTGGAGCCTCGCGGCGTCGAGGTGGTAGCGGTGCGGCCGGGGGCGGCCCTGCCCTTTCCCGACGCCGGGTTCGACCTGGTCACCAGTCGGCACCCCGTCGACCCGGACTGGGCGGAGATCGCCCGGGTCCTGATCGACGGGGGCACCTACCTGGCTCAGCACGTCGGCCCGGCGTCGGCGTTCGAGCTGATCGAGTTCTTCGTCGGTCCGCAGCCGGAGCACCGCCTCGACCGGGATCCCGTCCGGGAGTCCGCCTCGGCGGAGGCGGCCGGACTGCGGGTGGTAGACCTACAGAGCGTCCGCTGCCGGATGGAGCTGTACGACGTCGGCGCGGCCGTCTACCTCCTGCGCAAGTGCGTCTGGTGGGTCCCCGACTTCACCGTCGAGCGGTACCGGGAGACCCTCCGGCGTCTCCACGACCACATCCGGCAGTACGGCTCCTTCGTCGCACACTCGACCCGCACCCTCGTGGAGGCCCGCCGGGAGGCCCGGCGCTGAGGACACGACCACCGGGCCTGAGGACACGACCACCGGGTCAGCGGGTACGACCGCCACCCCCGTACTGCGAAGGTCGCACGATCCGTGGCCGGTTCATCTCGGCGAAGTCTGCGCTGGTGAGTTTTCGTGGCGCCGCTTCTGCGGGGTCCGACGCGGAGAAGTAGCCGTTCCGCTGCGGTACCTGTGCCTGTGCCGCAGCGGTGGTCAGGGCAGGATCGATTTCGTTCGGCGTGGTCATGTCCGGCCAGCTCTGAGGATGCGAAGTCGTCTTGGCGACCTCGCTGCTGACGCGGGTGTTCGTGGCCTCGTGGAGTTGGTCGTACTCCTTCTGGTTTGCCACGAGCTCCGTCTCGCTGGCGTAGACGCCCTTTACCTTGGCTGTCTGGATCACCTCGAACTCCTTTCGATCACGATTGAGGAGTTGGTGTCCCTCCAGCAGGAAACTCGCCGTCCTACCCGTTTCCGGGTCGGGGAAGCGGATATGGTTCTCGTTCTGCTGGGGCTGCTGGTAGCGGTCCAGCCCCGAGTACAGGTAGGTGGTTCCAGCGTCCTTCGCTTCCTCGGCCATCTTCTTCACCGCCTTCTGCTTGAGAATGGCGGTGGTCAGAAGATCCATCTGCTTGACGGCTGCTCTCGTCTGATGGACGAGGCGCTGCTGCGCCTCCGGTGGGAGTAGCTCGAACTGCTCTCGGTTCTCGTTGGTGAGGTAGGTGGTCAGTGACGCTTCGCCGTTGCGTTCCGGGGAAGGCATGTGGCTGCTCCGTCCAGTCGGTGGCCGCGCCGTGAGACCCGGCGGGTGCTGACTGCCGGTCTCTCGGGTGCCTCAGGGGTCGATCGACTCCACAACGGACGAGGTGGGAGGACGGTTCAACACAGTGTTGCCGCTCCGGCTCGACACGCGGGTCACGGGTCGGACAGGGTAGAACGATCAAGGGAGGGTTCCGGCAGGGTGACTCTCGCGGGCGACGAGGAGAAGCGCGATGTGGAGTGGGGTCTACGCCGAGGCGAGCATGTCGTTGGACGGCTACATCGCCGATCCCGACCAGGGCGGCTTCGACCAGCTGTTCCAGTGGTACGGCAACGGTGACGTCCACACCCCCACCGCCAAGCCGGACCTGCCGTTCTGGACGTCACCCGCGAGCGCCGACCACCTGCGGCGGCGGACGATGGGGGAGACCGGGGCGCTGGTGGTGGGCCGCCGGCTGTTCGAGTTGACCGCCGGCTGGGACGGGCAGCACCCGCTGGACAAGCCGGTCGTGGTGGTGACCCACCAGGTGCCGTACGGCTGGCCCCGGGACGACGCGCCGTTCACCTTCGTCACCGACGGGATCGCCAGCGCCATCGACCAGGCCCGGGAACTGGCCGGGGGACGCTGGGTCGGGGTGAACGGGGGGACCATCACCCGACAGTGCCTGGAGGCCGGACTGCTCGACGAGATCCGGGTCAACCTGGTGCCGGTCCTGCTCGGCGACGGGGTGCCGTTCTTCGGACGCCTCGGCGTCGGGCCGGTGGAGCTGGACAACCCGACGGTGGTGGAGGGCGACCGGGTCACCCACCTCTACTACCGGGTACGCCGGTGACCTGAACCTCGCCGACGCCCACCGCCGCCTCGGACACCTCGAAGCGGCCCGCTGTCACAACGACCGGGCGCGGGCCCTGGTCGACGCCCTCCCGGACGACGAGTACGGAGTGACGATCCGGTTCGGCATCGAACGGGTCGGCGAGGCGCTCGACGCCCGTACCCGGGAACTGCTCGTCAACTGAGCGGCGTAGGCCACGGAGACGCCCGGCGCTGGGGCAGCAGGCGGCGTCGGGGCGGCGGGTGGCGGCGGTGCGGCCGTCGGCGCCGGGGCGGCGGGCGTGGCGGTAGGACGCGTCGAGGCGCGGCGCTGCGGGGTGCCGTTCGACGGCCGACGGGACGACGGCAGGGGCTGGAACCGGGTGTCCTCCCACTTGCGGGCCTCGCCCACGCTCTTGGCCGCCAGGCCGATCTCCTGGAGACCGAGCCCCACGTACCGGGCGGCCGGGCTGGTCGCGGCGACGCTGTACGCGATGGTGGCGGCACCGGTGAAGCTGAAAAGGCCGCCGGCCAGCTTCGGCACGTTCACCCTGCCGTCCCGGAAGCCGCGTACCACCTCGCTGGCGAACTCTCCGGCCGCCGTGCCTCCGGCGAGCAGGGCCGCCGCCACCGCCCGGGGATTCGGCGGTACGACGCCGGTCCCCCCGGCCGCCCGACTCCGCTGCTCCAGGTCACGCTGGATGTCGAGCGCCAACGCCTGCAAAATCGGGGCGGGAAAATTGAGGGCCGCACCCGCCATCTTCGCGATGTCGCCGTTCGGAAGGAGCCCGACCCCGCCGTCCTCCCACCGGTAGCCCTCGCCGAGGCTCTTGAACCCCAGCCCGACGCTCTGCACACCCATTCCGACGTACCGGGCCAGGTCCACCCGGCTGGCCATCCCGCCCACGTTGACCAGTAGGCCACCGGCGGTCATGACGCCGCCGATCAGCTTGGGAAGATTGAGCCTGCCATTCTGGAGGTAGCGGACGACCTCGCTCGCGGCGTCACCGACCGCCGTCGCCATGGAGACTCCTACGCCGGCGGTCGCGAGCTGCGCGCCCTGCCCGGCGACGTCAGCGATGCCCACGGCGGGCACGGCCAGCGCCACCGTCGCTCCGGTAGCCTTCGCCAGGTCCCCATCGAGGTACGGGTTCCGGCGTGGCCCGGCCACACCGCCCTCCTCGACCCACCGCTGGGTGTCCAGCCGGGTCTCCGCCCCGACCTCCGCCCCGACCTCCGACTCCACCCCCCACCTCGGCTCCGACTTCGGCTCCAGTCCCGAACTCGGCTCAGGCTCGGGCTCCACCCAGCTCCCCGGCATCAGGGTGCGCCGCTTCCCCGGCTCGGCACGTCGATGACCATTGCCCTCGGCCTCGAAAGGTCGCGCCGAGGCGGGCTGCCCGGACGGTACGTACGTCTGCCGCTGCACTCTGCGTCTCCTTCTCCGCTCACGCGCTGCTGCGTCGGTGCGTTCGGCCCGCCGGCCTCACCGGCCCTGGTCCGTTGGCCTCGTTGGTCTCCTGGCCTCACTGGTCCGCTGCGAGGGAAGGCTAGATTTCCGAAGCGGACATTTCCCTACCTCAAGGTGAACAGAGCTGCCCGGGAAGGTTGCTCTTCGACGCGGGCCGCCTCGCCTCCCTTCGCCGCCCTCCCGGGCTGCACTTCGTCGAGTCACGCCTACCCCGGTGGCTCTTCGCCGAGTCGCCCCTTCCCCGGGCTGTCCCTCGGGCTGCCTTTCGCGGGGTCGTCTTTCGCGGGGTCGCACTTCCCCGGGCTGTCCTTCGCGGGGTGGTCGCCCTTCGCGTGGCAACCCTTCGCGTGGCAGCCCTTGACTCAGCCGTCCTTCGCTGGGCTGCGGAAGACCTCCCCTCGCGGTATTCGTGGGCGGTCCTATCGGCGGGGCAGCTCGAAAGGGCTTGCTGTCGGTGTCTGGTGGGGGTTGTTTGCGCAGGTCGTTGCCACGTATGGCGGCCCGGTCTCACAGGCGGGGCAGCTCGATAGCGGTGCTGGCGCTACTTGGTGGGTGCTGTTGGAAAAGCGGGATGCGGCAGGTCGAGTTCCGGGGGCGGCGTCCAAGGGATGGGTGGGTGCGCACGTAGGATGAAGTGCTGTCGGTGAATGTGCGGCCGGGGGCTGCGGGAAGGGATGTGCCGGATGGACGTTGCGCTTCCTGTGGCCGTACCGGCCTCCACGGCAGGGTCGACCGGCCGCTGTTGACCTACCTTGACGGGCTCAGCGGGGAGCGGGTGGAGCTGAGCGCCGTCGAGTTGGGGCGGGGCGCGGCACTGACGGCGGGGTTGTTGCGCGACGAGTGTCTACTGTCGCCGGGCAGTCGGGTCGCGGTGCTTCTTCCGCCGCACTGGCGTACCGCGATGATTTTGCTCGGGGCCTGGTCGGTGGGGATGGCGGTGTCGTTCCGGCCGCGCGCCACCGCCGGGCTGCCGGTGCTGGAGCCGGGGGCCGACCGGCCGTACGACGGGGTGTTCGTCACCCCGCAGCGGCTGGACGACTGGCTGGAGGACCTCCCCGACGGTGTGCACCGGTACGTGGTCGGCACCGGCCCCGAACCCCTTGTCGACGCGGCCGAGCACGAGCAGCCGCTGCGGTGGCTGCTCGCGCCGCTGTTCGCCGGGGCCTCGGTGGTGCTCTGCGCCGACCTCGACCCGGCCCGCCGCGACGAGATCGTCACCGCCGAACAGATCACCCGGGTCCTCTGACCGGCTACGCCATGGTGACGACCCCGGTCACCGTTGGTGCCCCGCTCCGGGCTGTCCCTGGGGCTGGTGCCATCCACCCGTCGGGGGGCGATAGGGCTGGTACTGGGTCTGGTTCGGTCGACCCGTCTGCGGCGGATACTGCTGGTGCTGTGTCACCTGCCCCGAGCCCTGTCGTCCGTGCCAACTCGTCGGCACCTGCTGCCAGGGTTGCGTTGCCTGGGGCTGTGTCGTGACCTGCTCGGGGTGGTGGAAGCTGTTCAGGGCCTGAGCCTGCCGGTGAAGTTCACCGCCACTGAGCTGGCTGTTGCGCAGGTCCTGCTCGATGGCGGTGGCCATCTCGCCGCGCTGGGAAGGTCCAAGGTTGTTGGCCTGAGCGAGGTTCCAGTAGAGCCTGTCGCTCAAGTAGGTGCTCATGTTCGGGCGCTCGCCGTAGAAGGCCGAGGTCAGCTCCGACCACTTCGTTCTGATCTCCTCGTCGCGTTCGCTTTCGCGATTCGGTTGGCGGTGCGGGAGGGCGTTTCCGAGGTCGGCCATCGAGGGAAAGGTGGTCGACCTGGCCGGTGCCCGCACGGCCTCCTCGTGAAGGTCGGCCGGTAGCGTCGATCGGCGGAGAGGCTGACCTTGGGGATCCCAGTTCGTTGGGGCCGTCTGTTGGTTGTGGGTCGACCTGTTCGGGGACGGCTGCGGATTCTGGAACTCGGACCTGATCGATTCGAACGTCTGGGTGGCCGATTCTGCTGCCTTGTAGAGATTCGACTGCCGGAAGTTCGGAACGTCGGAGTCCTGCCTCTCCAGGACTGCGATCACGCCGGCAGCGACACGGCGATTCTGGTCGATGTCGTTGAATGTCGGTCTCTGGGACCATTTACCCCCTTTTTCGAGCAGTTCCTGCACCTCGTTGAGGGCCTGGTTCGAGTGGGGGGAAACCTGTTCGTGGGCCATGTTCCAGACGTCGACAAGCGATTCGTAGGCGAGTGTGCGCGTGGCGTCGGGTAGCGGGGGCGGCGAGGGCTGTCTCGCCGGGGGCGGTGACTGTAGAGCGGCGGTGCTGCTGGTAGTGCTGCTTAGTTGCCCCTGCTGCAGGACCGGTCGCCGGGGAATGGACCATGTGGGTGCGGTCGAACTCGGCACGGCGGCGTGGGCGTATCTTTTTTCGAGTTCCTTGGCCGACCGATATGCTGCTGTGTTCCTGGCGTCGCTCTCGATCAGGGGGCGTCTGGCCTTCTTTGCCAGGGTCAGAGTGGTCGATTGAATGTTTTCCAGACTGTTCGGATCCGCCGTCAGCTGCGACCGTGTCTCGTCGAGGACGTCCGCAATGTTGTTCCAATTTTCGGCGGTGAGTTGGGTTTTCAGGTCCCGAAGTTCGCCGGCCAGTCTGTTGAAGTCCGCAGTGCTTTCCTGCTCGGCGGTCCGGTGGACGGGCTCGGACGGTCCACCTGAGGTGAGTTCGTCGTGGCGATCGAAGGGATTCGGCTGCGAGGCGAGCGTCGGTGATCCGAGCGGCGTGGGCTGCCAGCCGGGCGGGAGTCGATACCCGGTGGGTGACCCGGGTTCCGAAGGCTCCCAGTCGGGGTCGAATCTGTCGGACATGTCATCTCCTCTGCGGCCGATGGGGTTGGGCGGTCAGTCCGTCACTTCCCGTCAGGTGGCATGCCGGAAGGGCGTGGGTGGTCACCGTCGTTCCCTGTCACTACGCAGGACCTCGACGCCGGTTCGACCGGCGACAGTACTTTTTGCCGACACCACCGCCGCGAGCAGGGCAAACGGGTGCCGGGAGCAGGTAGATCGGTGCCGGTACGGGGTCAGTCGACGGAGGGCAGCGGCGGGCCGAGGACGTCGTCGGCGTCGACGATCGTGTAGGCGTACCCCTGCTCGGCGAGGAACCGCTGCCGGTGCGCGGCGTACTCGGTGTCGATGGTGTCCCGGGAGACCACCGTGTAGAAGTGGGCCTGGCGGCGGTCTGCCTTCGGGCGCAGGACCCGACCGAGGCGCTGGGCCTCCTCCTGCCGGGACCCGAAGGTCCCCGACACCTGGATCGCCACCCCCGCCTCCGGGAGGTCGATCGAGAAGTTGCCGACCTTCGAGATGACCAGGGTACGGATCTCACCCGACCGGAACGCGTCGAAGAGCCGCTCCCGTTCCTTGTTCGTGGTGGAACCCTGCACGATCGGGGCGTCCAGGTACTCGCCGAGCTGGTGGAGCTGGTCGATGTACCCGCCGATCACCAGCACCTGGTCGTCGGTGTGCCGCTGCACCAGGGCGCGGACCACCGGGAGCTTCGTCCGGGCCGTCGCCGCCATCCGGTACCGCTCCTCGGCCTCCGCCGTCGCGTACGCCATCCGCTCGGCGTCGGTGAGGGTGACCCGTACCTCTGTGCACTCGGCCGGGGCGATCCAGCCCTGCTGCTCGATGTCCTTCCACGGGGCGTCGTACCGCTTCGGGCCGATCAGGCTGAACACGTCCCCCTCCCGGCCGTCCTCCCGGACCAGGGTCGCGGTCAGGCCCAGCCGGCGGCGGGCCTGGAGGTCGGCGGTGAACCGGAAGATCGGGGCGGGCAGCAGGTGCACCTCGTCGTAGACGACCAGCCCCCAGTCCCGGGCACCGAAGAGGTCCAGGTGGGTGAAGGCGCCCTTCCGGCGGGAGGTGAGGACCTGGTACGTGGCGATGGTGACCGGACGGATCTCCTTGCGTTCACCGGAGTACTCGCCGATCTCGTCCTCGGTCAACGAGGTCCGGGCGATCAGCTCCCGCTTCCACTGCCGACCGGCGACGGTGTTCGTCACCAGGATCAGGGTGGTCGCCTTCGCCTCGGCCATCGCCGCCGCCCCCACCAGGGTCTTGCCCGCCCCGCAGGGCAGGACCACCACCCCGGAACCGCCCGCCCAGAAGGCCTCCACCGCCTCCCGCTGGTACGACCGCAGCGTCCACGGCTTCCCGCCGTCGGCACCCGACTCGGCCAGGTCGATCTGGTGCGCCTCCCCGTCGACGTACCCGGCCAGGTCCTCCGCCGGCCACCCCAGCTTGAGCAGCGCCTGCTTCAACCGGCCACGCTCGGAGGGGTGCACCACGATGGTGTCGTCGTCGACCTTGTCCCCGAGCATCCCGGCGAGCTTCTTGCTCTTCGCGACCTCGATCAACACCAGCCGGTCCAGGCCCCGCAGGACCAGACCGTGCGCCGGGTCGTTCGCCAACTGGAGTCGGCCGTACCTGTCCATCGTCTCGGCCACGTCGACCAGGAGCGCGTGCGGAACCGGATACCGGGAGTACGTGATCAGCGCGTTCACCACGCCCTCGGCGTCGTGCCCGGCGGCACGGGCGTTCCACAGACCCAGCGGGGTCAACCGGTAGGTGTGCACGTGCTCGGGTGAACGTTCCAACTCGGCGAACGGGGCGATGGCCATCCGGCATGCCTGCGCGTCGGGGTGGTCGATCTCCAGCAGCAGGGTCTTGTCCGACTGCACGATCAGTGGTCCACTGCTCACGCCACGTGTCCTCTCCTCGCCGCGATGTCGACCGTCGACGCCTCTGACCTGCGCCGGACCGACCCACCAGTGTGACACGTACGCCGGATTTCCCGAGAAAGACCGGCTGTCGAGGCAACCTGACCGGCCGCCACGGCGTCTACCAGGCGACCGCTGCTTCGGACGCCTCGACGCGTACCCGGCGGCGGAGGGTCGGGCCGGCGCGTGCGCGTTCGGTTTCGTCGCCCGGCCGGTCGGGGTCACCACCCCCGGCCGAACGGCGGCGCGACGGCATCGGGGGTGAACGCCACGCCCGGGCCCGCCCCCGGCCCGCAGGCGACCCCCGGCCTGGACGAGACCGTCACTCCCGCACCCAGCGCGAGTCCTGCACTGTCGAAACCCCGCTCCCGGTGACACTCTGGAAAGGGTCGGTACCGGACGAACGGGGAAGGCGGGTTGATGGCTGTCGACCACGACGAGGTCTCCACCACCACGATCGTCGCGTACGCGGTCGCGGCGACAGTCCTGTTCGGCTGGTTCCTGTTCGGCTGGCTCGTCCTCCGACAGGGGTTCGTCGCCTCCGTCGGCGAGGCGGCCGGTGCCGGATCCGCCCTGCTGGTCGCCGTGACCGTCATCGGCAGCTACCGGCGCAACCGCCGCTGACCCGAGCCGCCGTCCGCCCTCACGTGTCCAGGACGGCGGCGGTGATCCGGTGCAGGGCGAACGTGTGCAGCATCTCCGTGCGTTCGTCCTCCGCCCGCAGGTAACCGGCGCCGATCGACACCGGGCGCAGCAGCCGGGACGTGGTCGCCCCGTGCGGATCGACGTACCCCACCCAGACCAGCGCCTTGTCCCGCAACGCCTGTTGCAGGACGGCGATCGCGTCGGTGTGGGTGTGCACCGGCACCGGGCCGGTCCGGGGGGCGGCACCCCGTACCGTCGCCGGAGCCCGTCGGGCGGCCCGCGCGGCAGCCTCCCCCCGCCGGATCTGCTCCACCACCCCCAACAGACGGGGCAGCGCCGGTCGGGGAGTGGTCAACGGGTCCACCGCCCGGGAGGTCGGCGGCCGGTGCGGGGCTCGCCGACTCTTCGGCCTCGACAGGACGGTGGCCCCACTGGCGTCCTCCGGCACCGGCGCGTACCCGGCGTCGCGCAGCGAACTCAACAGCAGCCTGCTCTGGTACGTGGTGACCAGGACCGTCGGGGCGAGCCGGCGCAGCGCCAACGACTCCAACCGCCGGTCGGCGAGCACCTCAGCCAGCAACGCCTCGTCGTCGCTGCGCAGATATCCACCTGCCGACCCGGCCCGCAACCCCCCGTGCTTACGCGCGGCGTCGTCGATCAGATAGGTCAACCCCTGCGGAATCGGGGTACGCGACCGGCGGGTGAACAGGTCGTGCAGGTCCTCGGCGGTGTACCCGTGATCCAACGCCCGGCGCACACTGGCCGGGGTGACCCGGTGCACGGCCGCCCCACCGGCCGACTCCGGTTCGGCCACCACGTCCAGCTCGCCGGAGAGCGCCGGATCGGCCGGCCCCGGCACCACCACCGTCAGGTCGGCCTGCACCAGGAAGTGGTCGACCGGGGCGGGGAGCAGCGCGTCGAGTGCCCGTACCGCTGTCGACGGGTCGGCGTCCCGGTTCTCGGCGAGCAACCCCAGCGGGTCGACCTGGGCCCGCTCGTCGGCGGTCACCTCGGCCAGGAGCAGCCGCCCGTACGAGGTCATCGCCCCCAGTCCCGTCACCCCCAACGCGGCCGCCTCGGTGAGCACCTGCCGGTGCGCGGACTCCCGCCCCCGGCTGCGCCGGGGTGACCGCCACTCCAGCAGGGCCAGCACCTCGTCGACGGTCGGCGCGGTCGCCGGAACCAGATCGGCCAACACCCCGAGGACGGCCCGCCGGGCCGACGGTGCCGCAGCCCGCTCCGCCTCGGCGGACAGCACCGTGATCGGCCGGTCCCGGTCGTCGCGTTGACCCACCAACCCGACCTGTCGGGGCATGGCCAGCCAGGCCCGGGCCAGCTGCTCCCACCGCTGGGCCAGGGACCCGGCGCGCCACACCTCGTACCCGACGGTCGGCAGGACCTGCTGGTCACCCCCGTACCGTCCGTTGGCGGCGGGCAACTCCACCTCGCCGAGGAGCGCCGCCGCGTACGCCACCTCCACCAGCAGGGCGACAGTCGACTCGTCCAGCCCGACGGTCCGGGCCATCCGACGCAGGTCACGTACTCCGAGGCCCCCCGAACGCAGCACCGGCACGGGCTCGTCGGAGAACTGTTCCAGCAGCGCCTCGGTGTGCCGTACGACCTCCATGGTCTGCCCGGCCCCCGCCGAGTCGGCGGCCTTCGGCTCCCGGGGCGGGGACGCGACAGTCGGCGGAGCCGACCGCAGCGGGCCGAGCGGGCCGGAGTCCCGCCGCAGGAGCAGCCCCACCTCGCGGGGCAGCTCCACGGTCCCGGTGCCACCGCTTCGACCACCGGCGACGAGCACCAGGAGCCGGTTGTCGAGCAGCCACCGTACCGGCGAACCGGTGGGGGCACCGCCGTTCGTCGGGTCCGGCGGGACGCTGTCCTCCGCACCCGTCGGCGGTGCCTGCAACGCCCCCGGGGGCACGCTGCCCACCGGCGGTCCGGCGGCCAGCCGGTCCAGGACCGCCCGAGCCGACGGGGGCGCGGACAGCAGGGTCCGGCGCAGCTTCGCCGGGTCCGCGCAGAGCGCCGCCGTCGCCGGGTCCAGCTCCGCCGCCGGTCGGCCCAGCCCCGCCGGGTACGGGCTGATCTCGTCCACCGACTCGGCGACGAGCAGGCTGCTCTCCGGGCCGTACAGCAGGAACAGCGCCCGCAGCCGCTGCACCGCCGAGCGGACCGAGGTGGGGGCGGGTGGGTGCGGACCGGCGGTGGCCATGGCCAGGATCGCCTGGGTGTCGGTGGTGCGCTCCTCGGGGTGCCGGGTCAGCCTGGCGGCGTCGAGGATGCCGATGGTGAACTGGTCCAGCCCGTCGAGGGCCCGGGTCACCGAGACCCGTGACAGTGCCCGGGTGGCGAGCGCGCCGACGTCGGCCGGGACCGGTACGACCAGGTCCGGCCGCAGCTGAAGGAGCGCGGCGAGGGCGTCGTCGGGCAGCGACCGTAGCTGGTCGGCGAGTGAGGTGCTCATCGTCGTTCCACGCTAGCCCGCCGGGCCCCTGTCGCGCCCCTCGGACGTCCGGGTGAACCGGGACTGCGAGGTACCGTCGCCGCATGTCTGCACTGACGGTCGGCTTCGACCTCGACATGACCCTGGTCGACTCGCGTCCCGGCATCGCCGCCACGCACCGGGCGTTGACCGCCCGTACCGGCGTGTACGTCGACGCCGACGCGGCGGTCTCCCGGCTGGGGCCCCCGCTCCGGGTCGAGATCGCCCGCTGGTTCCCGCCCGAGCAGGTCGACTCGGCGGTGGTGACCTTCCGGGAGCTGTACCCGGAGTACGCGATCACCCCGACGGCACCCCTGCCCGGGGCGGCGGAGGCGATCGCGGCGGTACGCGCCCGGGGCGGCCGGGTGCTTGTCGTCACCTCGAAGCTGGGGGCCCTGGCCCGCCTGCACCTTGACCACCTCGGGCTGGCCGTCGACGAGGTGGTGGGGGACCTGTTCGCCGAGGAGAAGGCGACAGCGCTGCGGGCTCACGGGGCGACCCACTACGTCGGTGACCACGTCGCCGACATGGTTGCCGCGCACGCGGCCGGGGTGCCGGGAATCGCGGTGGCAACGGGTCCGTGTTCCCGGGAGGAACTGGCTGCGGCCGGGGCGGAACTGGTGCTGGATGATCTCACTGAATTCCCGGGGGCGCTGGAAGGCTTGGTCCGGCTAGCCTTGACGGAGTAGTCGAATCGAGCGAAGCAGGGGAACCGAAGGTGCCGACGGGTCGAGTGAAGTGGTTTGACGCGGCCAAGGGATACGGGTTCGTCACCAGTGACGAGGGTGGCGACGTGTTCCTGCCCAAGGGCGCGCTACCGGCGGGTGTCACCGACCTCAAGGGCGGCCAGCGGGTCGACTTCAGTGTGGTGGACAGCCGCCGGGGGGCCCAGGCGATGGGGGTCAAGCTGCTGGAGGCGCCGCCCTCGGTGGCCGAGCTGCGGCGCAGGCCGGCCGAGGAACTGCACGGCCTGGTCGAAGACATGATCAAGGTCCTGGAGGCGAAGGTCCAGCCGGACCTGCGCCGGGGCCGGTTCCCCGACCGCAAGGCCTCGCAGAAGATCGCTCAGCTGGTCCACGCGGTCGCCCGCGAACTGGAGGTCTGAGGGGTCAGTCCGGCGTCGGCGGCCCGGTCCAGCAGCGCCGTCACGGCAGCGAGGCCGTCGACGCCCAGGTCGGCCGTGAACTCGTTGACGTACAGGCCGATGTGCCGGTCCACCACGTCCGGCTCCATCTCCTGGGCGTGGTGGAGGACGTATTCACGGCTGGCGTCCGGGTCGGCCCAGGCCTGCCGGACGGATTCCCGGATCCACCCGGCGGCTACCTCCGGGTCGACCGCGCCGCGCCGGGCCAGGATCGCGCCGAGCGGGATCGGCAGCCCGGTGTCGGCCTCCCACCACTCGCCGAGGTCGACAAGGGCTGTCAACCCGTGCCGGGGGTACGTGAACCGGGCCTCGTGGATCACCAGACCCGCGTCGTACCGCCCGGCGGCGACTCCCGGCATGATCTCGTGGAACGGCACCACCTCGATCCGGGCCGGTGGCCGCTCCGCCGCCCAGAGCCGGAACAGCAGGTACGCGGTGGTCCGGTCCCCCGGCACGGCGACGGTGGCCCCGCTGAGATCGCCGCCCGACCCGGCGGCGGCCCCGCTCCGGTCGGCCCCCGGCGCGGCGGCGGGATGATCCCCCCGGGTCAGCACCAGCGGACCGCATCCGCGCCCCAGCGCCCCGCCGCAGGGCAGCAGGTGGTAGTCGTCCAACAACCAGGGCAGCGCCGCATAGCTCACCTTGACCAGGTCGAACGCCCCGCGTTCGGCCGCCGTGTTGGTCACGTCGACGTCGGCGTAGGTCACCTCGACCGGCGGTGCCCCCGGCACCCGACCATGCACCAGCGCGTGGAAGACGAAGGTGTCGTTGGGGCAGGGCGAGATCGCCAGAGAGAGCGCCACACCCCCACGGTATCCCCGCCCCCACCGCCCACCACCCACCACCCACCGCTGCTGGTAGCGGGCAGGCCCCGCGAACAACCGAAAACCCTCCCCTGTACGCCTTCACGCCGCGTCGCCTCTGGTGCCTGCGTCTTGCCGTTCGTTGAGCCTTGGCGAGTCGGTGTAGTCAGTCAGCGCCGCTGTGGACCTGCCCTCACGAATGGGGCAGGCAATCCTGCTTCTCCTTTCGCCGCCCGCTCGCCGTGGCGGTCCTATGGGTGGGGCAGCTCCATAGCGCGTAGCCACTGTTCCTCGTCGCCGTCGGGCGCGGGCGGTCGCTGACGACGAGCAGACGCGACTCTTGCTGGCCTGCGGTTTCAGTCGGGACGGCCCCCGCCTGCGGGCGATGAGGCTGGAACGTCCCGGCCCGGACCGGAGTTCAGCAGGTCCGGGTCGGGGTTCAGCAGGTCCGGACCGGAGTTCAGCAGGTCCGGATGGAGGTTCGGCAGGGCTGCCGCCGCGTCCGTGAGGGCGGTGAACGCCTCGGCGAGCCGCCAGGCCGTCCGGTCCCGGGGGCCGACCGGGTTGGAGATGGTACGCAGCTCGACGAAGGGTAGCCGGGCCCCGGCGGCGGCGACCGCGACGGCGTACCCCTCCATGGCCTCGGCTATCGCGTCGGGGTGCCGGTGGGTCAGGGCGGCGGCCCCGGCGGCGGTGCCGGTGACGGTGCTGACAGTCAGCACCGGACCGACGGCGGCGTGGGGGAGCCGGGACCGCAGGGTCGCCAGGAGCGTCGGATCGGCGGGGAGGACAGGGGGTGCGCCGAGAGCCTCGGCCGACATCCCCAACTCGTCGACGGGGATGAACCCGGCCGGGGAGTCGGCACCGAGGTCGGCGGCGACGCTGTGCTCCGCGAGTACGGTGCCGGCCACCGTCACCCGGCCGGGGAAGCCACCGCCCACGCCGGCGCTGATCACCGCCCGGTAGGGGCGTCCGGCGGCCTCCGCGCGGGCGAGCAGGCGGGCGGTCCCGGCGGCGGCCACCGCAGGGCCCACCCCCACCGGCGCGACTGTCACCCCGGCGGACTTCGGCAGCCCCCGCCGGACCGCCTCCGCCTCGGCGGACACCGCAGTCACCACGAGCAGCCCGGTCACGTAACCGGCCCCGGCGACTCGCGGCGGTCGCCGTCCTCGGCACCGGCACCGGCAGCCCGGCTCACAGCCGAGGACGGTCGGTAGATGTGGTAGCCCGGCGGGGCCTGTCGGGCCTCCTCTGCGGGGGCGGTGCGGGCCCCGGCGGGGGCCGGTGAGATCGGGGTCGGATCCTCCCGTTCCGGCTGTGGCTGCCGCTTCGGTCGGATCGAGATGGTTCGGTCGCCCGGCGGTGGGCCGGTGGCGGGACCGGCGTCCACGGGCTTGCCGTCCTCGGGCGTGGCGTCCTTGGGCTTGCTGTCCTTGGGCTTGCCCTCCTCGGGCTGGGCGTCCTCGGCGAGTTCGTCGTCGCCGAGGGGGCGACCGGCGAGGCGTTCGGCCCGGAGTCGCCGCGCGACCACCACCCCCCGGACTGCGGCGATCACCGCCACACCGGCGACCACGGCGACGCCGATCCGGCCGGAGAAGGGTACGAGCCCGAGTCCGCCCCCGGCGACGAAGGCGAGCATCAGCGCCGTCTCCGAGTGGGCGAAGGAACTGGCCCGGAGACGTTCCGGGATCCGCTCCTGGATCGACGCGTCGACGGCCAGCTTCGCGATCCCGCTCATCGCGGCGGCGACCAGGCAGAACAACGCGACCATGGCCAGCGAGAACTGGAGGGCGGTCAGGACGGCCAGCCCGGCCACGACGATGATGCCGCTGGTCTGGATGGCGACCGGCCGGTGGATCCGCAGTCGGGTGCCGACGGCGGTGGCCAGGAAGGTGCCGACGGCGAGCGCACCGCCGATCAACCCGAGCGCCAGTTCGGGGCCGAGACTTCGGCCGAGGAGGCTGGTGTCCAGGTCGCCCTTGCGCAGGGCGAAGGCCAGGAAGAGCAGCAGGAAGCCGTAGACGGCGCGGAGCGTCGCGGCGCCGACCAGCGTGGCGATCACCAACCGCCCGGCCGGACGGCCCCGGCCCAGTGGCCGGTCCCCGTTGCGGCCCCACAGCGCCCGCAGTGGCCTCGGGACCCGCTCCGGCGGCTCGGAGTCGGCCTTCGGCGGCAACCGGAGCGCGACCACCATGCCGACCAGGAAGATGACCGAGGCGACCCGGAGTGGCCACTGCGGCCCGAACCAGAACGCGGCCAACCCGATCGGGGCCACCAGTGCTCCGGCGATGGTTCCGTACACGCTGGCCCGGGCACCGGCCTGGGACAGGCCGAGCCCCTCGGGTAACAGCCGGGGGACGGCGGCGGACCGGGCCACCCCGTACGCCCGGGACAGGGCCAGGACGCCGAACGCGGCCGGGTAGAGGCCGAACCCGTGGAGGTGGTCGGAGATGAGCCAGGCCAGGAAGGCGCGGCCGAGCATGGTGACGGCCAGGGCGTACCGGCGGCCGTGCCGGAAGTGGTCGAGCAGCGGGCCGACCACCGGAGCCAGCATGGCGAACGGCACCATCGTGACAAGCAGGTAGAGCGCGACCTTGCTGCGGGCCTCGCCCAACGGGACGTTGAAGAAGATCGTCCCGGCCAGGCCGATGGCGATCAGGGTGTCCCCGGCGCAGGAGACGGCGTGCAGATCGAACAGCCGGACCATGCCGGTCTCGTTGCCGGCGCCCTTGGTGCGGGCCTGTCCTGCCTGGCGGGTCACCCAGCGTCCTCCGCTGACCGAGCCCCGCAGCAGCACGCGGGTGGCGCGGATGCCGGTGCCCACGGTGCGTCCGAGGACGGACCGCTGGGAGCGGGAGAACAACGGCATGTGGACATCCTCGCCCATCCGCCCCGTCGACCGCATCAGTGCGTGCAGAAGTCCCGCCACGGACCGAAGCGGGGAGTGCCTGGCGTCCCGAGACGAGCATGGGGAACAATGGGTGGGTGACCAGGCCCGCCGCCAGCCGCGCCCCCCGCCTCGACCAGGTCTGCGCCGCCGCCGTCGAGGTGGCGCGCGACAGCATCACCGAGGTGGATCCCGACGACGTCGGTGAGCACGTGAGGGCCGTCGCCGAGGGTGACCGACTCGTCACCCACTACTTCGAGTGCCGGCTGGCCGGCTACCGGGGTTGGCAGTGGGGGGTGACTGTCACCCGGGTTCCGCGCAGTCGGGCGGTGACGGTCTGCGAGACCGTCCTCCTGCCCGGTTCGGACGCGCTGCTCGCCCCCGGCTGGCTGCCCTGGCAGGAGCGGCTCAAGCCCGGCGACCTCGGTCCCGGTGACCTGCTCCCGACCTCGCCGGACGACTCCCGGCTCACTCCCGGGTACGTCATGTCCGACGACCCGGCCGTCGAGGAGACCTCCTGGGAGCTGGGGCTCGGTCGCCCCCGGGTGCTCTCCCGGGAGGGTCGGGCCGACACGGCCCAGCGGTGGTACGACGGTGACCACGGCCCGCAGGCAGCGATCTCGACGTCCGCCCCGCCCGCCGCCCGCTGTGGCAGCTGCGGGTTCTACCTCCCGCTGGCCGGTCAACTCCGGCAGGCCTTCGGGGCGTGCGGGAACTTCTACGCCCCCGACGACGGTCGGGTGGTCAGCGCCGACCACGGGTGCGGCGCGCACTCGGAGACCCTTGTCGAGACCGGGGAGACCCCTGTCGACGAGTTGCGGACCGTCTACGACGACAGCGCCGTCGAGGCGATGTCGGTCAGCCGGGCTCCGGGTTCGGTGGAGTCGGCCGAGCCGGCGGAGCCGTACGGTCACCCCTGACCCGGAGTGGTGCTGAGCTAGGAGAGTTTGGCGGCGGCCCGGCGACGGCGTCGTCTCGCGTCGTGCCGCATCATCACGGCCAGACCGGGGATACCCCACAGAAAACCGGCCAGGCACGTCCAGAGCCAGTCCTGGTGACCATGTTCGGTCAGCCAGTCGCGGAACAGTAACAGCGCCAGGCCGGCCATCGCCCAGGCCGCCATTCCGGCCACGACGAAGGGGACCATCGGCGGGTCGAGCGGCTCGGGCCGCGGCTTCTGCTGCTGTCCCACGGCACCGAGGGTACGCGACAGGCCTTTCCCGCCCGTCGTCGATCTGCGACGATGCGCGCAGGATTCGATCTCCGCCGATGTGTTCGATCCTCCGACGACCACTGCGAGGGACCCGATGGCAGTAGCCCCGCCCGAGAACGGCACCCCGCCCGAGCCCGCGCGTCCCCGAAGCGGGTTCGACAGGTACTTCGAGGTCTCCGCCCGTGGCTCGACGATGGGTCGGGAGGTCCGGGGTGGCCTGGCGACGTTCTTCACGATGGCGTACATCGTGGTGCTCAACCCGTTGATCCTGGGCGCGGCGGTGGACGGCGACGGGCAGCGGCTGGCGATCCCGGCGTTGGCGGCGGCGACCGCCCTGGTGGCGGGGTTGATGACGGTCCTGATGGGGGTGGTCGGCCGGTTCCCGCTGGCGGTGGCCGCCGGGCTCGGGGTGAACGCGCTCGTCGCGTACGAGATCGCTCCGGAGATGACCTGGGCGGACGCGATGGGCCTGGTGGTGATCGAGGGGTTGATCATCGGTGTGTTGGTGCTGACCGGGCTGCGTACGGCGGTCTTCCGGTCGGTTCCCACCCAGATGAAGACCGCCATCGGGGTGGGGATCGGGCTGTTCCTGACGATCATCGGTCTGGTGGACTCCGGGTTCGTCCGCCGGATTCCGGATGCCGCGAACACCACTGTCCCGGTCGGGTTGGGGATCGGCGGCAAGCTGGTGAGCTGGCCGATGCTGGTCTTCGTGGTGGGGTTGCTGTTGACCCTGGTGCTCGTGGTGCGTCGGGTCCGGGGTGCCATCCTGGTCGGGATCCTCGTCTCGACGGTGTTGGCGATCGTCATGCAGGCACTGTTCAACATCGGTCCGTCAGTGGTCGACGGGGTGTCCAACCCGAAGGGTTGGTCGCTGAACGTGCCGGAGATCCCGAGGACGGTCGTGGCCGTGCCGGACCTGTCCCTGCTCGGCAACTTCAACGTCCTCGACTCGTGGAGCCGGGCCGGTTGGCTGGTCGCGTTGATGTTCGTCTTCACCCTGTTGATCACGGACTTCTTCGACACCATGGGCACGATGGTGGCGATCGGCCAGGAGGGGGACATGCTCGACGAGGAGGGGACCCCGCCCCGGGCGAAGGAGATCCTGCTCGTCGACTCGATCGGCGCGGTGGCCGGTGGTGCGGCGAGCGTGTCAAGCAACACCGCGTACGTGGAAAGCGCGGCCGGGGTCGCCGAGGGGGCGCGGACCGGGGTGGCGAACCTGGTCACCGGGGCGCTGTTCCTGCTGGCGATGTTCTTCGCCCCGCTGGTGGTGATCGTGCCGTTCGAGGCGGCGTCGACGGCTCTGGTGGTGGTCGGGTTCCTGATGATGACTGCGGTACGCACCATCGACTGGTCGGACTACGAGATCGCCATCCCGGCGTTCCTCACCATCGTGTTGATGCCGTTCACGTACTCGATCTCGAACGGGATCGGGGCGGGGCTGATCGTGTACGTGGTGGTGAAGCTCGCCAGGGGGAAGGCCCGTCAGGTGCACCCGCTGCTGTACGTGGTGGCCCTGCTCTTCGTCGGCTACTTCCTGCGGGGTCCGGTGGAGTCCCTGCTGCTCTGACCCCCGCACCGGAAAGGGCCGCCTGGCGGGTGTGCCTCTGACCTGGGTAAGGGCCGCTGGTGGTTGGGGTCCGTACCGGCCACCCCGCCCTGTTCCCGGTCGGGGGCACCGGTGAGGATGGTCATAGGGGGCGGCCATCGGCCCGCTCATTAGTTAGGCTAACTATCGTGACGGAGCGGACGGTGACGGCGAGACGCGTGCCACCGGCGCAACTGGCCAGCCAGTTGCGTGATGCGATCACCAGATTGAACCGACGGGTCCGCCAGGCCCGGCCGGTCGGCGACCTGACGGTCACCCAGCTCAGCGCGCTCACCAGCCTTCAGCTGGCGGGTGCGTTGACGCCCAGGGAACTGGCCGACGTCGAACGGGTGCAACCACCCACGATGACCAGGATCGTCGCCAAGCTGGAGGAACGCGGCCTCGTACGACGTACGCCTCACCCGACCGATGGTCGCCAGGTCATCCTGGCCCCCACCGAGGGCGGCCTCGCCGTGCTCGACCGGTTCCAACGGGCCCGCGACGAGTGGTTGGCCAGTCGGCTGACCGAGCTCGACGAGGAGGAACGCGACACGCTACGGCGGGCCGCGGAGATCCTCCAGGGGCTTGCCCGAGGCTGATCGCCACCCGACCGCGCCCGGACCACCGGGTCCAGCCCGCGACGAGCGGGCCGGGTCCGCGCGTGCCCTCGCGTGCTGCGCCACCGCGCCGCGCCGTCATCCGACGATGACGCGTACGACGGCGAGGAGGCGCACCGAGAGTGCAGGCCAAGTTGAACACGATGTTCCAGTCCCTACAGGTCCGTAACTACCGGCTCTTCGCCACCGGGCAGCTGATCAAGATGATCGGTGTCTGGATGATGTTCGTCGCCCAGGACTGGCTCGTGCTTGAGCTTTCGGACGACTCCGCCACCGCCCTCGGTGTGGTGGTGGCCCTCCAGTTCACCCCGGTGCTGCTGCTGACCCTGCTCTCCGGGCGGCTCGCCGACCGGTACGACAAGCGGATGCTGCTCTTCGTCGCCAACGCGTTCTGGACGGTGCTGGCGCTGGCCATGGCCGCTCTGGTCCTCACCGACCTGGTCCAGCTCTGGCACGTCTTCGTCTTCGCCGCCCTGCTCGGGGTGGCCAACGCGGTGGAGACCCCGGTCCGGCAGTCCTTCGTCTCCGAGCTGGTCGGCACCTCGCTGCTGCCGAACGCCCTGTCGCTCAACGCGGCGGTGTTCAACTCCGCGCGGATCATCGGACCGGCAGTCGCCGGCCTCTCCATCGCCGCCGTCGGCACCGGCCCGGTCTTCCTGGTCACCGCGCTCAGCTCGATCGCCCCGCTGGTCAACGTGGTCCGGATGCGCTCGGCCGACCTGTACCGCAAGGACCTGCCGCCGCTCGCCGACCGCGCCCAGGCCAAGGTCGTCGACGGACTGCGGTACGTCTGGCGTCGCCCCGACCTGCTGCTGCCGATGGCGCTGATGTCGGTGATCGGGATGACCCTGTTCAACTTCCAGCTGACCCTGGCGGCGCTGGCCAAGACCGTGTTCAACACCGGGGCCGCCTCGTTCGGCCTGTTCAGTTCCGCCCTGGCGGTCGGCGCGCTGGCGGGGGCGCTCGCCGGCACCGGGCGG
>NZ_JBEPEQ010000062.1:0-35568 GCF_040300925.1 Micromonospora sp. NPDC000207 | reverse complement strand
CGGGTGGCGCAGTGGCGGGTGCGGCGGCGGATGTCCCAGCAGGTGTTCGCCGACCGGTTGGGGAAGTCGAAGAGTTGGGTGGACAAGGTCGAGCGTGGTGTCCGGGCGTTGGACAGGTTCTCGGTGATCCAGGAGATCGGCGAGGTGCTCCGGGTCGATCCTCTCGTGCTGGTCGGCCGGGACGCCCCGCAGGTGGCGGTCTCCGAGGCGGGCGTGGACGGTGTGGACCGGATCCGGGCCGCCCTCGCCTGCTACGAGGTGTTGCGCGTCGACGCGCCGGTTTGGTGTCCGTCGGCGGCGGAGGTGCACCGGCATGTCGGGCATGCCTGGTTGACGTTCCAGCACGGTCACTACGCCCAGCTGGTACGGATGTTGCCGGGTCTGCTCCAGGCCGCCCAACGGCTGCACGCCGTCGACCCGAGGCAGGGGATGGGGCCGCTGGTCCAGGCGTACCGGATCACGGCGTCTCTGCTTGTGAAGCTCGGTGACGCCGACCTGGCCTGGCTCGTCGCGGACCGGGCGATGACCGTGGCCGCCGATGCGCCGGTGGTGGCGGCGACGGCGGCCGTCTCGGTGGGGCAGGCGTTGCGGGCGCTCGGCCGGGACCGGCTGGCGTGGGCGGCGACTGTCAGCGCGGCCCAGCGGATGGCGGCACCGTCGCTGCGGCGGACACCTGAGGTGCTGCCGGTCTTCGGTGTCCTGCTGGTCGAGGCCGCCCACGCGGCTGCGGCGTGCGGTGACCGCCGGGGCGTCGTCGACCTGCTGGACCAGGCAACCGTCGTCGCCGAGCAGGTCGGCGGGGACGTCGATCAGTACCAGACCGGGTTCGGTCCGGTGGCCGTGGCGCTCGCCGACGTGGTGACGACTGCCGGGTTGGGTGACGTCAGGGAGGCGGTACGCCGACACGAGCAGGTTGTCGACAGGGAGCAGTGGGGGAGGCTGCCCGCCGAGCACCGAGCCGCGTACCTGATCGACGTGGTTCGGGCGTACCTGCACCTGGGCGACCTGGCCGGGGCGGGCCGGCTGCTGGTCGAGGCGGACCGCCTCGCGGCGGCTGAGGTCCGGTGTCGGCCGATCGGACGGACCGTCCTCGCCGAGGTGTACCGGGACGGACCGCCCTCGGCCGGGGTGGCGCGGCTGGTGACGGCGGTCGGAGTGGCCCGGTCCGGCGGACCGTCGACGACTTGACAGGACAGGCCCAACAACGGAGAGAACGTCTTGACAATTGCCCACCGACACCGGTGGGTCGATTACCAGAAAATGGTCCGGCCATTCCACTGAAAAGGGATGGCCGGACCATTCACCGAATCGCTAGAACGGGCCGGTCAGGACCGGGGGCGGCCGTCCGAGGGACAGTAGAGAATCATGTCGACCCAGGTCGCGTTGCGGTTACGCTGCCACACCCCGTTGGCACAGTTTCCGTCGTACTTGGCGATGAGGCTGCCGTCGGCCGTGCTGATCCGCTGGACGACTCCGCCGACACAGCTCCAGTACTGCTCCCGGGGAATGGTCTCCGTTCCCGTCCGCGTGGTCCAGCACTTCCAGATCTCGGTGGCACTGACCTGCGCGGGGGCCGCCGACGCGGGAGCCGCCAGGGGAGACGCGATGAGCATCGCTGCACCGACAAGCCCGAGGGCGAACTTTCTCACTGATGCACCTCTCATTGATAGGGGTTTTTCCCGACAGATCGAACGCTATCAGCAGCCGCGCGGCCGTCGCTACCCCTCAACCATGGATGGGGCCCCTGCAACAATTCTCACACACCAATTCCCTACCAATCTGACCAGCACTTCCGCACAGCCATGAGACTGCCCGGAAAGCCGGTGGGTACCAACATCGACGTGGATGCGGTAGGGTCCCGCGCCGGCGATGCCGCCGACACTCAGGGGCATATTCGTTTTCCGACACAGGTGTCCGACAGCCTTCCTTCAGGCAACCCCCAGGGAGCGCTTCGGGAGTGACGTCGCCTCGCCGCTCGGCACGCCGACCACCCGACGCCGCTCGGCACGCCGACGCCGGACGCCGGACGTCGCGGGAGCCCACCGTCGGACACCTTCCACACCCCGGGAGTCCGTCGGAACAGTCGAAAAGCAATCAAACATGTTGAATTCGGGCATAATTCTGACGGTCACCGTTGTCTGTGAGGAGTCACCTGTGCTCGCGTCCCGACTTCAGCGCGCCCGTCCGACCCCACTGTCGGAGCGCTACTCGGCCCGGCGAAACGCGTTCGGAACGCTGCGGGTGGCGTTGGCCGTCGGCGTGATCGTCGCCCACGCCTGGCCACTCGGATTCGGTCGACCCGCTCCCGGACACGGCCTCTCGTCCGGGCAGAGCGACCTCGGCGCGCTGTCGCTGTACGGCTTCTTCTTCGTCTCCGGGTTCCTCATCACCGACAGCGGGCTCCGCTCCTCGTTCACCCAGTTCGTCAGGGCCCGGCTGCTTCGGGTCTTCCCGGGGCTGTGGGTCTGTCTCCTGGTCACCGCGTTCGTCTTCGCCCCCTTCGTCGCCCTCGTCGAGCGCGGCACCCTCAACGGTTTCTGGAGTCACCCGCAGGGACCCGTCGAGTACGTCCGGACCAACTGGTTCGCCTCGATGGAGCAGTTCCCCATCTCCGGACTGCTCTCCAGCACGCCGTTCGGCCAGCTCGGCGGCGGCCCCAGCGCCTTCGACGGATCACTCTGGACCCTCCGGTACGACCTCGCGTTCTACGCCGTCGTGGCAGTACTGATCGGGACGGCGGTGCTGTCCCGGGCACCCCGGGCGGTGCTGCTCCTCACCGGGGGCTGCTACCTGCTGATCCTGCGCGACGTCCTCACCGCACCCGACTGGACGAGTCGCCCGCCAGCCCACGGGGCGGTGGGTCCGTTCCCGCTGATCGGCTCGTTCGCCGCGGACTGGATGCTCCACCTCGGCTTCCTCTTCCTGTTCGGGGCGGTACTGCGGCTCTACGCGCACCGGGTGCCGATGGACGGCCGGATCGCCACGGTGGCCGCAGTGGTGACCGTCGGGACGCTGGGATGGGGCGGGTTCTACGCCATCGGCCTGCCGGCCTTCACGTACCTGCTGCTCTACGTCGCTGTCGCGGCACCGGACCGGTTCGCCCGCCACGCCCGCCGGCACGACTACACGTACGGCCTCTACATCTACTCGTTCCCGGTTCAGCAGGTGGTCGCGCTGCTGGGCGGCAACCGGTTCGGGATCACCGCGTACGTCCTGCTCAGTGTGCTCGGCACCCTGCTGTTCGCCGTACCCTCGTGGCATCTGGTGGAGCGACCGGCCCTGCGGTGGAAGGCCGCCGCGCTCCCCGGCCGGCACCGGCAGCGCCACCACCCGGTGGCGGCGGAGCCCCGCCACCCCGCGCCGACGGTAGCGGAGGAGGCCGACCGCGAGCCCACGCCGACGGTCACGGAGGGGGACCGCCGACCCGCGCTGACGGTGGCGGAGCCGGCGGGTCCGTTCGCCTCGGCCCAGGCCACCGGCCGGTCCTGACCGGGTGACCTCCGGGTCCGCCCGGCCCGGTCGGCAACCCGCCGCCCGGCCGTGTCGTTGATCCGGTTGCGACCGTCGGTGGTCGGCGCGACCGTGACGACGAACAGAGGAGGTACGCCGTGACCGGTGCACGCAGGACCGTCGAGGTGGACGAGGTCCTCTTCCGGGCGGTGTACGACTCCCCCGCGAGCCTGCCCGGCCGACACCGGTGGGTCACTGTCGAAGCCGACGTACGCCGGATCGAGAAGCAGCTCGGGATGCCCCCGCGCACCATCGGCGCCCCGCTCTGGGTCAGCGGTGACGAGCCGGACTGCCCCAAGTGCGGCCGACGGGTCAACTGGCTCGACATCGTCTCGTCGGCGCTCTCCGGGGTGCACGACCGGGCGATGATCGCCCGGGTGATCCTCGGTGACCGGCGGTACGTCAACACCGAGGTCCCGGCCGCCATCGCCGGGGTGTACTGCGTGGACTGCCGTACCCCGATCGACGGGCTGCGCAGCTTCAAGTGCCACAACTGGGCGTACGCCTTCGAGGCCCTGGAAGGGGTCCTGGCGAGGATGTCCGGCCTGCCCGCACCGGCCATCCCCGCCGACTGAAGTGGTCCCCTCCCTATCGGCGGGAGGGACGGAGGGTGGGTGGCGTCGCGGGCTCGGGGCCGTGGTCGGGCAGGTCGGGCAGCGGCCGGGTGACCGGGGCGGCGGCGGTGACCCGGAGCTGTTCGCCGTGGTGCCGGAACTCCACCTCGGCCCCGGGCTCGGCGTCGGGCAACTCGTACCGGGCACCCGCCGGGGTCAGCGTCACCTGGAGCCGGTGTCCCCGCCACCGGAGGCTGAACACCAGCCGGTCGACCCGGTCGGGCAGTCGGGGGTCGAAGGCGAGGACGCCCTGGTCGTCGCGCATGCCACCGAAGCCCTGCACCACCGCCAGCCAGGCCCCGGCCAGGGAGGCCAGGTGCAGGCCGTCGCCGGTCTTGTCGCCCAGGTCGGCGAGGTCCTGGAGGGCGGTCTCGGCCAGGTAGTCGTACGCCAGGTCGAGGTGGCCGAGTTCGGCGGCGACGATCGCCTGCGCGGACGCCGACAGGGACGAGTCGCGGACGGTCCGGGCCTCGTAGTAGGCGAAGTTGCGGGCCTTGGCCTCGGCGTCGAAGTCACCGGGGAAGCGCTGCACCGCCAGCACCAGGTCGGCCTGCTTGACGACCTGCTTGCGGTACAGCTCCAGGTAGGGGAAGTTCAACAGCAGCGGGTAGTCGTCCTCGGTCATCGCGTCGAAGTCCCACTCGGGCAGTTCGGTGAAGCCCGCCGACTGCTGGTGCACCCCCCGCTTGCGGTCGTAGGGCAGGTGGACCGCGTCGGCGGCGGCCCGCCAGTCGGCGATCTCGGCCGGTTCCACGCCGAACCGGGCAGCGACCTCGGGGTTGGCCTCGGCCGCGTCGGCGGCCCCGCGCAGGTTCCGCCGGACCATCAGGTTGGTGAAGACGTTGTCGTCGACCAGGGCGGTGTACTCGTCGGGACCGGTGACCCCGTGGACGTGGAAGCTGCCGGTGCCGGAGAAGTGTCCGAAGCCGTGCCAGAGTCGGGCGCTGTCCACAAGCAGTTCCAGCCCGGCCTCGGCGAGGAAGTCCTGGTCGTCGGTGGCGGCGACGTAGCGCAGCACCGCGTCGGCGACGTCGGCGTTGACGTGCATCCCGGCGGTCCCGGCGGGCCAGTATCCGGAGCACTCCCGGCCGCCGATGGTCCGCCACGGGAAGGTGGCCCCGGGCAGGCGCAGCTCGGCCGCCCGGTCCCGGGCTTCGGGCAGGTGGGCGTGACGCCAGCGCAGGGCGGAGCGGACCATGGCGGGGGCCAGGTAGGTCAGCACCGGCAGGACGTACCCCTCGGTGTCCCAGAGCACGTGCCCGTCGTAGCCGTTACCCGTCAGCCCCTTGGCCGGGATGGTCCGGTCCACGTCCGGGCGACCGGCCTGGAGCAGGTGGAACACCGAGAACCGGATCGCCTGTTGCAGCTCGTCGTCGCCGTCGAGGACCACGTCGGCGGTCCGCCAGGCGACGTCGAGGGCGGCCCGCTGGTCGGCGCGGAGGGCGTCGAACCCGTCGGTACGGGCCGCCGCCGCCTCCTCGGTGACGTGGTCGGCCAGGTCCCGGTCTCCGGTGTCCCCCGCCGACGTCCACTCGTACGCGGCGAACTTGTCGAGCCGGACCCGGCGGCCGGGGGTCAGGGTGCCGGTGAGGGTGACCCGGAACCGGTCGTCGGTGAGGTCCACGTCGGTGTGCCACTCGTCGGGGGCGTCGATCACGTGGGTCACCCCGACGGCGACCCGCTGTCGGCTGTGTTCGGTGCGGTGCACGAGGACCCCGTCGATGCCGTCGTGGTGCCGGTACTCGCCGGTGAGGGGGTCGGTGACGATCGAGGCCGCCCGGGGGTCGTCGGAGCGTTCCGGCACCCGCTCGTTGGCTTGGAGATCGGAGGTGATCCGCAGCTCGACCGGCCCGTCCAGGGGCTCCACCTCGTACCGGACGGCGGCGATGGGGTGCCGGGAGAGGCTGACGAGCCGGGTGCTCCTGATGCGTACGCCCTGCCCGCCGGGCGAGATCCACTCCGTGTGCCGTTCGACCACTCCGGCCCGCAGGTCCAGGGTCCGTTCGTGGTGGCGCAGGGTGCCGGTCCGCAGGTCGAGTGGTTCGTCGCCGACCCGGAGTCGGACCAGTGCGGCGTTGGGCGCGCTGATCACGGTGTCGCTGCGCTGCGGGAAGGCGTACCCGTCCTCGGGGTAGGTCAACTCGCGCTGCTCATGGAAGCCGCTGAGGTAGCTGCCGGGCATGCCGTACGGCTCGCCCTCGTCGAGGGTCCCGCGCCAGCCGATCCACCCGTTGCTCAGGGCGAAGATCGATTCGGTTTCGGCGAGTCGGTCGAGATCGGCCTCGGTACGCCGGATCCGCCAGCTCTCCTCGTCCGCCGCATCGGCCGATGTCGCCTGCCCATCGACGGTGGGGCTGCTCTGCACGTCGCCTCCAGGCTCGGGAGTTCCACTCGTCGGCCGACCAGCCGGGGCTGACTGAGTGGCCGCTGAGTCTCAGGTGAGGTTTCCGGGTTCACCAGTGAACGCTGGTGGTGAACGGGGATGATTTCCTGCGGTGCCGTGCGGTAAACAGACGCTGAACGCATGATGGGATAGGGTATGTTTCACACCAGCGTGACGGATGTTCCCGACATCAGCACTGATTTGTACCAGGACGTCGTGGAGTTCGCCGACGCCAATCCCACAGCCGCCCAGTGGTTCATGGTCCACTTCACCGAGGTGTCGATCATCCTGCTCGGCCTGCTCCTGCTCTTCGCCGCCTGGCGTCGCCTCGGTGGCAGCCCCGGGGACAAGGCTCTCGTCCTGGTCGTCCCGGCCACTGTGGTCTTCGCGTACGGGCTCAGCGAGGGGCTCAAGCTGGTGATCACCCAGAGCCGTCCCTGCCAGGTCCTCACCGACGTGGTCATCGTCGCCTCGGAGTGCCCCACTGTGGGTGACTGGTCCTTCCCGAGCAACCACTCGACGATCGCCGGGGCGCTGGCAGCCGGCACCTACCTGCTACACCGCACCCTCGGGTGGTACGCCCTGCCGATCGCGGCGTTCTCCGCCTTCTCCCGGGTCTACGTCGGCGTGCACTACCCGCACGACGCCCTGGTCGGCGTCATCCTCGGTGCCACAGTGGTCCTCCTGCTCGCCCCCCTCCTGGTCACTCCCACCACGAACCTGATCCGCCGCCGCACCCACCGAAACCAACAACCCGTCCCCACCCACACCCCCCACTGACCCCCCCACCCCCCACCCCCACCGCCCCCACCCCCACCCCCACCCCCTCCGTCCGCGTGATCAAGGGGTTTGCGTCACCGACAGGCCCCCTGCTGACGCAAATCCCTTGATCACGCGGACGGGCGGACCGGAGGACGGCCCGCCGACACAAGTCCCGTGATCAAGGGGTTTGCGTCACCAACAGGCCGCCCCGCTGACGCAAATCCCTTGATCACGCGGGTGGACGGCCGGGCGGACGGACGGGGGGCGGGGGGCAGGGGGCGGGGAGGGGGTTGGGGGTTAGGGGGGTAGGAGGAGGGTGGTGAGGGTGGTGAGGGTGGCGAGGGTCAGGTGGGGGCCGAAGGGGAGGTGGGTGGACCAGGTGGCGCGGCGGGTGGCGAGCAGGGCCAGGCTGACCAGGGCGGAGAAGCCGAACGCCGTGAGCACCCCGAGGAACAGCACCGACCACCCGTACCAGCCGAGGAGCAGGCCCACGCCGAGCGCCAGTTTGGCGTCGCCGAGGCCGAACCCGCGTCGGCCCAGCAGGAGTGTGGTGGCGGCGAAGAACAGCGCCAGGCCGAGCCCGGCGGCGGTGGCCCGCAGCCAGGGTGCCGTCCCCGCCCCGGTGGCGGCGGCGAGCCCGAGCAGCATCCAGGTGCCGGCCGCCGCCGGATAGGTCAACCGGTCGGGCAGTCGGTGCACCGCCAGATCCACAAGGGCCGCCGGCACCACCCAGCCGAGCCACCACAGCAGCGCCACAGTCGGCAGGGGCGGTGCTCCGATCAGGATCACCGCCGCCACCGCAGCCACCACGGCCGCCTCTACCACGCCGGGCGGCGCGCCGACCCGGGCCCCGCACCGTCCGCACCGCGCCACCGGGCTCAACGCCGGCCACGGCCGGTCCAGGCCGATCGGAGCGGCACAGCCCGCGCACCCGGTCCGCCACGGGGACCCCACCGGTACGGCGTGCCGCACCACCGCCAGCCGGAGCAGCGGTACGACGGCCAGGGCCGCCGACAGCCGTACGCCCAGGGACGTGGGGGATGTCTCCCGGGGTGTCACAGGCATGTCGGGGCCACCCCCACCGCCGGGCCGCCCAACACGTTCCGTAGTCGCGGCGGGGCCTGGTTGTTGCGGATGGCGCGAGAAGTGACCGTCTTGTATCGACGTTGACCAGCGGGTCTCCGGACACCCGAGGGCTTTTCGGCTGCACTGCGTCCCGTTTTGGCCCACCGCTGATCGGACCACCGGAACGCACCGTGATCTGCCACCCGACACCTCCCTGATCCATCACCGTGCGTATTCGGGCGAATTGCCTCTGTTGTATCGGCGGGCGTCAGCTTATGCTCGCCCCCTAGGCACTACGCAACCCCGAGAACCACAGGCGTACGAGTCTGACCAGGACGAACACACCCCCCGCAATTTCAAGATCCGTACAGGTGAATGTGGAACAGGCGCATCGGTTCCGAATATCGGGATCCGGAGACACTGCCGCATGCCCGGAGGTCGACGACGATCCCGGGCCACCCTCGGGTCGATCGAGGAGGCACCCGTTGTCGCGCGCACGACAGCTCCGTCGACGCAGCGCCGGCCTCGTCGTGCTGGTGGTGCTCGGCGCTGCCGTCGGCGGATGCGGCACCGATCCACCTCCCGTCGACCCGTCGCGGGCGACCGGTGCCGCCACCACGACCCGCCCCTCCGCCCAGGAGGAGTCGGCGGCCCGAAAGGACGCCCTGGCCGCGTACGAGGGATATCTGGAGGCGACCAGGATGGCCAGCCGTACCAGTGACCCGCAGCATCCGGAGTTGACACGACATCTCGCCGACCCCCTGCTGACCCGGGTTCGACTGACGATTCGCCAAGCCAAGGAGAACGGCGCGATGCGTACCGGGAAACTGGTTTCCGATCCCACGGTGACCGGCGTCGACCTGGAGGCTGATCCCCCGACGGTGGAAATCCAGGACTGCCTCGACACCACCGGATATCGGCTGGTCTACACCAGGGACCGCAAGGTGGTGCCAGGCTCCGCCGGCAGTCGACACCTGGCCACCGCCACCGCCGTCAGGTATCCCGACGGCAGGTGGCGGATCAGCAGGGGCAACGCCCACCAGGACCAGCCGTGCTGACCCGGGGCCGGACACCGGCTGTGTTCGCCGCGCTGCTGCTCGCGGCGACCCTGGTCGTGACCCCGTCCGCCGGTGGCGACCGGCCCGGCGGGGCGGCCCAGGCCGCCGGTCGGGCCGACCCGGGCGCGGAGTGCCCGCCCGGGCAGGACGACTGCAACGTCTGGGACGACGACCCGGGTACGCCCGGTGACCCCGGCGGTGGCGGGGACGGCGACGGCGGTGGGGACGGCGGCGGGAGTCCGGGCGGTGGCCCGGCCGCCAGGTGCCAGTGGGAGGGACGGGAGTACCCCTGTCACGACAGCGTCCTCGGCTCGTTCAACAACGCCGACGGCTGCTACTACCGGGTCTCCGAACCGCAGCCCACAGAGGTCGAGGGCAGCCTCTGGTACACGGTCACCTGCGTCGACGACCCCGGTTCCCAGCGGCAGGAGCTGCGCGACGTCCCACCCCCCGGCTTCGGTGCCCCACCGGACCCGGAGGAGCTGGCCCGAAGGGCGCTCGCCTCGATCAGCCTCCGGGAGCCCAACATCGCCGTCGCTCCCCGTCGGGGCAACGGCCCCGGCCTGGTCGGGCTGCCGGTGTGGATGTGGGCCAGCCGTGGGCCGAACTACTTCGGGCCGATCAGCGCCTCCGCCTCGGACCGGGGGCTGACAGTCACCATCACCGCCCGGGTCGACCGGATCGTCTGGAACATGGGCGACGGGGAGAAGCGGACCTGCCTCGGCCCCGGAACCCCGTACCGGGCCGACGGCCCGCACGCCGGTGGACCGTCCCCCGACTGCGGATACCACGACGGGTACCCGAAGGCGGGCAGGTACCGGATCAGCGCCACCACCTTCTGGACCGTCAGCTGGAGCGCCAGCAGTGGCGGGGCGGGGGACTCCTTCACCCTCACCCGGACCAGCAACACGACCACTATCGAGATCGACGAGCTTCAGGTGGTGACCAGGTGAGTGTGGTGACGCGCAGCGGTACCGGCCCGGTGGACGCGCCGGTCGTACCGCCGAAGGTGCTCCGACAGCGCCGGATGCGTCCCGGGCTGCTCGGCCTGGCGGTCCTGCTGATCGCCCTCGGCGGGCTGGGGGCCGCGTTCGCGGTGACCTCGGTCCGGGCCACCGGCACCTACCTCGCCGTCGCCCGCGCCGTCGAGGTGGGCCGGGAGGTGGGCGCCGACGACCTCGTCACCGTGCAGGTGGCCGGCGGGCAGGGGCTCTCCCCGGTGGCCGCCGACCGGATCGGGGAGGTGGTCGGCAAACGGGCAGCGGTGTCGCTGACCCCGGGCACCCTGCTGACCATGGCCCAGCTCACCGACGACCCGCTGCTCGGCTCCGGGCAGCAGCAGATCGCGCTCGGCCTGCCCCCCAGTGAGGTGCCCGCCCGGAAACTCAGCCCCGGCGACGAGGTCCTGCTGGTCACCACCCCGGACCGCAACTCCGACAGCAAGGGTCCCGGCACCCGGTTCGAGGCCACCGTGATCGACACCGCCACCCCGGAGACCGGCAGCGTGGTGGTCTACCTGGCGTTGGCGAACCGGGACGTCCCGGCGGTGGTGGTGCTCGCCGCCCAGAAGCGGATCGCCCTCGTCCTGACCAGGGCGGCCTGAGAGGTGGCGATCGTCGCGCTGGTCTCCGCCAAGGGGTCGCCCGGTGTCACCACCACCGCGCTGGCCTGCGCGCTGGCCTGGCATCGTCGCCTGATCCTCGCCGAGTGCGACCCGGCCGGGGGTTCGGTGATGGCCGGCTACCTGGGCGGGGTGCTCAACGGCCCCCGGGGCATCGGTGAGCTGGCCGTCGGTGAGCTGCGCGACGGCAACCTGGAGCAGGCGTTCTGGTCCCAACTGGTCGACCTCGACGCGCCGAAGCGGGAACGGCTGCTGCTGCCCGGGGTGGTCGACCCGGCCCAGGCGGGCAGCGTCACCCCGCTGTGGCAGCGGTTCACCGACTTCTTCGCCGACCTGGAGAAGGGGCAGCCGCCGTACGACGTCCTCGTCGACTGTGGTCGGCTGCACGTGTCCGGCCCGCCCTGGCCGGTGCTGCGGGCGGCCACGGTGGTCCTCCTGGTCACCCGGGCGAACCTGCCGGACCTGTCGGTCACCCGGTCCGTGGTCCGGACCATCGAACGGGACTTCGTCGAACACCGGGTGCCCTCGGGCACGCTCCGGCTGCTCCTGGTCGGCGACGGACACTCCGACGCCGAGATCACCAAGGCCCTGCGGGTCCCGGTGATCGCCCGGATACCCGACGACAGGCGTACCGCTGAGGTGCTCACCCTCGGTGGGACAGTCCGGGCCGGTCGGCCGCTGATGCGGGCGGCGCGGGGGCTGGAGGGGCCGGTCCGGGCGATGCTCGAACACCGTCGGGCCCGGGTGGCCTGGCCTGCGGAGGAGGTGCCGGATGCGGTTTGAGCCGGTCCAGCACGACCCGCGCGGCCCGCAGCCCGGGGTGACCTCGATCGCCCCACCGATGGCGGCCCCGAACGGGCATCCCCCGCCGCCCCAGCATCCGGCCCCCACCCCGGTCGCACCGCCTCCACCTGTGGAGACGCCGTCCCGCCGGGCCGACTTCGCGGTGGTACGGGAGCTGCGCCGGGAACTGAGCGAACGGCTGACCCTCTGGCAGCGCGGTCGGGAGTTCACAGTCGAGGAGGAGGACGTCGAGCGGGCCCGGCTCGCCGTCGACGTGGTCGCCGGGTACGCCGACGCGATCCGTCGGGCCGGCACCCCCATGCCCGCCGGTGAGGAGCGGATCCTGCTCGACCAGGTGACTGCCGAACTGGTCGGGCTGGGCCGGTTGCAGACCCTCCTCGTCGACACCTCCATCGAGGAGGTGCACATCCTCGGCTGCGACCAGATCCGGATCACCCGGCACGGCGGCGGGGTCGACTGGGGGGAGCCGATCGCCGACAGCGACGCCGAACTGGTGGAGATCCTCCAGGCGGCGGCCCGCCGGGCCGGGGCGACCGAACGGTCCCTGTCGACCTCCAAGCCCACACTCGACCTGCAACTGCCCGACGGGAGCCGCCTCGCGGCGGTGTTCCTGGTCAGCCAGCGCCCGTACGCGGTGATCCGCAAGCACAACACCCTGGACGTCACCCTCGACGACCTGGCGGGTGGCCGGGCCGACCTCGACGAGATGGTCGACCCGCTGCTGCGCGACTTCCTCCGGGCGTCGATGCGGGCCGGGCTGAACATCATGGTGGCCGGGCTGGCCGGGGCGGGAAAGACCACTGTGTTGCGGGCCCTGATGGCGGAGATCCCGCCGGACGAGCCGTTCGTGTTGTTGGAGGAGAGCCGGGAACTGCTCCCGACTCGCGACGGCGGCCGGCACCGGGCGGTGATGAGCTTCGAGGCCCGGGAGGGGCACGGCGAACGCGGACTCGACGGGCGACCGGCGGGTGAGGTGAGCATCGCCGACCTGATCCCGGTCTCCCTGCGGATGGGCGTGCTCCGGATCATCGTCGGGGAGGTCCGGTCCCGGGAGATCGTGCCGATGCTCCAGGCGATGACCACCAGCCGGGGGTCGCTCTGCACCATCCACGCCCGCACCCCGGCGGGGGTGAGCGAGCGGATCATCGAGCTGGCGCTCTCCCACGGTCGGGAGATGACAGTCGAACAGGCCCGCCGGATGGCCGGCAACGCCCTGGACCTGATCGTCTACGTCAGCGTCGAGGACGAGACCGCGATCGGCGGTCGCAAGCACCGGTTCGTCTCGTACGTCGACGAGGTGGTCGGGGTGGGCGAGGGGAACCGGATCGTCACCACCGCCGTGTTCGCCCCCGGCCCGGACGGCCGTGCCGTCCCCCGGCACCTTCCCGAGCGGGTACGCGAACAGCTGCTCCGGGTCGGCTACGACGCCCGGCTGCTCAGCCGGTGGATCGACGCGGGCGCCGGGGCCTGGCGTCGTCCCCGCCACACCCGGCTGGCCAGGCGGTGAGGCGGCCGTGACCAGCAGCATCGAACTCGTCGCGGTGCTCTCCGGGGCGGCCTGCGTCGCCGGGATGATCCTCGCCGTCGTCGCCCTGGTCGGCACCCGTCGTCCGGCCCGCCCCGCCACCGGTGCCGGGTTGCGCCGCCTCTGGATCGGCCCCGGCACCGGTCGACGGGAGCAGCGTCGACACCAGCGCCTCCTGATCGGCGCGGTGGTCGTCGGGGCGGTGGCCTTCCTGCTGACCGGGCTGCTGATGGTGGGGCTGCTGGTCGCGATCGCGGTGCCCGGGGTTCCGTGGCTGTTCTCCGTCGGCCGGGCCGAGCAGCAGGCGATCGCCCGGGTCGAGGCGGTCGGCGAGTGGACCCGCCGACTCAAGGACGTCTCCGCCGTCGGCCAGGGCCTCCAGCAGGCGATCATCGGGACCGTCACCACCGTCCCGGAGCAGATCGAGGAGGAGGTACGCGTCCTCGCCGCCCGACTCCAGGCCGGTTGGTCGGCGCGGGCCGCCCTGCTCGCCTTCGCCGAGGAGATCGGGGACCCGGTCGGCGACCAGGTGGTGGCGGCGCTGATCCTGCACCTGACCGATCGGGGGGAACGCCTCGGCGACGTACTCGGGTCGATCGCCGCCGCCGCGTCGGCCGAGGTGGCCACCCGACGGGAGGTGGAGGCCAAGCGGACCCAACCCCGGTTCGCCGTCCGGTTCCTCACCGGGATGACCCTGGCGACCCTGGCGTACGGGCTGCTCAACGCCGAGTACATGCAGCCGTACGGGACCCCGACCGGGCAGCTGGTGATGATCGTCCTCGGGGCCGGCTTCATCGGCCTGCTGGTCTGGGTCCGCACCATGAGTCAGCCACCTCCACCGGCCCGCTTCCTGCCCGCCCCCGACCCGGAGGAGGCGCTGCGGTGATCCTCAGTTGGCAGCTCACCCTCGCCGTGGTCGGTGGTGGGGTGGTCGGGTTGGGGTTGTTCCTCCTCGTCCAGGAGGCCCTGCCGGCCACCCCGGCGCTGGGGCCGGCGCTGCGTCGGCTGCACCAGCCCCCGGGGACCGGCCGGTCCACCGGCAGCCGTCGGCTGGACTGGCTCGGCGGGGCGACCCGGTGGATCCGGCCACCGCATCGGGAACTGGCGCTGATCGACCGGACCCCGGAGCAGTACACGCTGTCCCTGCTGCTCTCCGCCCTCATCGGGTTGGCCGCCCCGACCCTGCTCGGGACTGTCGCCTTCCTCGCCGGGATCGGGATGCCGCTGGCCCTGCCGGTCTTCGGGGGGATCGGCGCGGCTGCCCTCTGCGCGCTTGTCGCCCACCGGGACGTACTGAACCGGGCCGACCGGGCGCGGGCCGAGTTCCGCCAGGCGGTCTGCGCCTACCTGGACCTGGTGGCCCTGCAACTGTCCGCGGCGCACGGTCCGGTGCAGTCCCTGGAACGGGCGGCGATGGTCTGTGACGGGTGGGTCTTCGACAGGTTGCGGGAGTCGCTGCGGATCGCCCAGATGCAGATGCACTCCCCCTGGGACGAGCTGCGGGACCTGGCCGACAAGTTGGGCATCCCGGAGCTCGGCGACGTCGGGGCGATCATGCGGGCCTCCGGCAGTGAGGGTGCCCAGGTGCACGAGACCCTGCGCGCCCGGGCGGACTCGCTGCGCGACCAGATCCGCACCGACAACCTGGCCCGGGCCGAGGGGATCACCAGTCGGTTGGACATCCCCGGTGCGTTGCTGGTCTTCGTCCTGCTCGGTTTCGTCGCCTACCCGTTCGTCGCCCGTCTCTAGCCCCTTCCATCCCTAGGAGCAACCCATGCGTCTCGTCGCCTACCTGCACGTAGTGCTCTTGACCCGCCTCACCGAACTGCGCCGGGCCGGTGACCGGGGGGACAGCCCGGTCCCCACGGCCGTGATCATCTTCGGTCTGGTGGCCGCTGCGGCAGCCGTGACCCTGGTGGTCCGGAGCCGGGTCGACTCCTGGATGAACGCCGTCCCCGGCCCGCCCGCGCCCTAGCGACAGTGCAGAAGTCGTCGCGGTCCCGTCCGCTCCGAGGCGTCCACCGCCGGATCACGGCAGCCCTCCGCCCGGCGCGGGACCACCTCCGTGCCCGGTCCGACCGGGGAGCCAACCCTGTCGAACTGGCAGTGGTCATGCCGGTGATCCTGGTGCTGCTGTTCGCCTCGATCCAGGTCGCCGTCTGGTTCGTGGCCCGCTCCACAGCGCTGCACGCCGCGCAGAGCGGGGTCAACGCGCAGCGGGTCCACCAGGCGCAGCCGGGGGCCGGTGAGGCCCGGGCCGTCGGGTTCCTCGACGTCGCCGGGGACTGGCTCGTCGACTGGGACCGGCCGGGACCGGTCTGCACCACCACCACGACCACTGTGACCTGCACTGTCACCGGCCGGTCCCTGTCGGTGGTGCCGGGGGTCGACTTCCCGGTCCGGCAGACCGCCCACGGCACCCGGGAGCGGTGGACCACAGGGGACACCCCGTGAGCCGGACGCCCACCGGGGGACGGCAGGAGACCGGCCGGGGACGCGGACGGGACCGGGGCTCGGTCTCGGTCGAGGTGGCGATCCTCGCCCCGGCCTTCTTCGCGCTGATCGCCCTGGCCGGGGTCGCCGGGCGGACGGCGATCGCCGCCGAGGCGATCGAGTCCGCCGCCCACGACGCCGCCCGCGCCGCCTCGATCTCCCGGGATCCGGTCACCGCCCGGTCGGCGGCAGGTGACGCCGCCCGGGTCCGACTGGACTGGTCGGAGCTCGACTGCACCGAGCCGCCGGCCCTGCGGTTCACCGGCTCGGTCGGGGGGCGGGCGGCCACCTTCGACGCGGCCTTCGGCACCACCGCCGACCAGTCCAGCGCCGTGTCCGTCCGGGTCACCTGCGTCGTGTCGTTCGCCGACTTCCGGCTACCCGGAATGCCGGGGATGCCCGTCCGGCGTGCCGTCTCGGCCGAGTTCACCTCCCCCCTGGACCGCTACCGGAGTCGGGGATGACCGGGCACCAGCGCCCCGGCCCGTCGCCGTACGACGACAACGGGCGGGTCAGCCTCTTCCTGGCGGTCGCCCTGACCGGCGTACTCGCCATCATCGGGTTGGCCTTCGACGGCGCCGGTCAGCTCCGGTCGACGCAACGGGCGCAGAACCTGGCGGCCGAGGCGGCCCGCTCCGGCGGCCAGTCCATCGACCGGGCCAGGGCGATCGCCGGGGGCAGCAAGGAGATCGACGAGGGCGACGCCCGCGCCGCAGTCCGCAGCTACCTCGCCGCCGCCGGGGTGACGAGCCACTCGGTTACCTTCCCGGTCGTCGACGGCGAGAAGCACATCCGAGTACGGGTCGACGTCGGCTACGACCGGTTCCTGCTCGGCCTCTTCGGCTTCGGTAACCGGGTCACCGTCTCCGGCGAGGCAACCGCCCGCACCCTCACCGAAGGTCCGTAGGAAGGAACGCAGCCATGGTCGCACCGCGTGGCACCGCCGTACGGCGGACGGGACAGGTCCTCACCGGACTCGGCGCGCTCACAGTGCTCGGCGCGGTACTGATCGGCGGCCCGCTGGCGCTGGTCGCCCTCGCCGGCAATCCGCTCCCCGACCACGTACCCACCCTCGCCGAGGTCGGCACCACCCTCACCAGCCGGGACGACGGGCAGCTCTTCCTGCGGGCACTGGCCCTGGTGGGATGGTTCGGGTGGGCGACGTTCGCCCTGTCGGTGCTCGTCGAACTGCTCGCCCAGGTCTTCCGCCGACCGGCACCCCGGATCCCCGGGATGGGCCGCCAGCAGAAGGCCGCCGCTGCGCTCGTCGGCGCGATGGCGCTGATCGTCGTCGCCAGCCCGGCGGCGACCGCCGCCACCACCCTGGCCGGCCCGTACGCCTCCACCGCGACCGGGACTTCGCAGACCGCCCCGGCGGCCGTGACCCAGGCCGCCCCGGTCGCCTCGACGCACGCCGCAACCGGACCGGGCGGGCTCACCGCGCACCTCGCCGGTGCCGGGGCGGACCGGTCCGGGTTGGGTCCGGCCGCACCGGCAGTGAACCCGGTGTACCGGGTGGCGAAGGGCGACTACCTGGGCACCGTCGCCGAACGGTACCTGGACGACTTCGCCGACTACCGCGAGGTGGCCGAGCTCAACCGGTTGAAGAACCCGGACCGGATCCGCCCCGGCCAGCTGCTGAAGCTCCCCGCCGAAGCCGACGACCAGGGTTCCCGGGCGCACGCCGCCGGTCGGCTCGTGGCCCGGCCGGCGACCCCCGCCGACCCGGTCGGGCCCGGCCACGACGCCCCGCCCGGCCACGACGCCCCGGCCGAGTCGCCGACCCCGGACGCCGCCGCGCCCCCGGTCGACCAGCCGCACCCGGACTCGCCCGACCACGGGTCGGGTACCCCACCCCTGTTGGCCGCCGGGGCCGCCCGGGGCAACCACGACGACGGGGTCAACAGGCCGCTCGCGGTCTCCGCAGTCCTCGCCGTGGCGAGCATCGTGGGCGCGCAGATCGGTGCCGTCCTCGGGCTGCGCCGCCGACCGGCGGTCCCTCGCGCGACGAGTGGGTCCGGTGGTGGCCCCAGCGGTCGACACCGCCGCGACTGACACCGGCCGTCCCGGCCGCGAACCGACAGTGGCGTCCCCCCGGGCCGCGACCGACAGTGGCCGGGACTGCTCCGGGCCGGGAGGGACGGCCCGGACCGGCCGCCCGTCAGGGCAGCCGGGTCTCCAGGACTCCGTCGACCACCCGGGTCGGCAGGGTCTGCTGGTCGTTGCCGGACGGACCGTGGACGACCTCGCCGCCGTTGAGCCGGAACGCGCTGCCGTGCCAGGGGCAGACCACACAGGCGTGCCCGTCGATCTGCTGCACCTCGCCCTCGCCGAGCGGGCCGCTCTGGTGCGGGCAGCGCTCCAGCATCACCGTGACCTCGTCACCGTGCCGGTAGAGGATCACCGAGACGTCGTCGACCTGCCGGGTGAGCAGTTCCCGCTGCGGCAGGTCGGACAGGTCGGCCAACGGGTGCCAACCGTCGCTCATCCGGTGCAGTTCGGAGACGCTCTGGTTGACCTGCGCCCCCTGCTTGTACGCCAGATGCCCACCCAGGTACGCCCCGGCGCTGGCGGCGGTCAACCCGAGATAGCTCAACGTCCGGCCCAGCCCGTGTCGACCGTTGAGCCGGGCGATCGACGAGCCCGCGTACAGCGTCAACCCGACGATGTTGGCACCGGCGTGGACCAGCCCCACCCGACGTTGGTCACGGGAGAGCGCCGCCCAGTCGTTCCACCCGGCCACCGCCGCCGGTACGGCGCTCACCGTACCCAGGGTGACCAGGGCGGTCGCCGCCCGACGTTGACCGGGCAGGAGGTCGACGACGGCGGCACTGAGCCACGCCCCGACCGGCACCTGGACCATCGCCGGATGCAGGGGGTGGCCCAACCACACCCCGTGCAGGAAGTCGCGCACCCGCTGGGGACGCAGGGTTGACTGGACCACCCGCTGCATCCGGTCGCCCACCCGGTCCAGTCGGCTGGCCTGCTCGATCCTCGTCAGCAATGCTCGCACCCGTACCGACTTCCCGGCGATCGGCGCGGCAAACCGGTCATCAACGACGAAATCCGTCGGGCGGCCGACGATGCCGGGGTGCCACGGCTCTGCGAAGCTTGCCGGATGACCGTACCGATGGAAGGTGTCGCCCGGTCCGTCGTCGACCCGGGCCGACGCGGGCTGCTCGTGGTGGCGGCTGCCGCACTGCTCGCGCCGTCGGGCTGCGCCGCCGGACGGCAACCGGCCGACCCCCCGCCGACGGTGGACCCGGAATCCCTGGTCGGCGAGGTGATGGCGGGCCTCTCGCCGACCGGGCCGTACCGCGATCCGGACGCCGGGGAGCAGCGGCAGGCCCGCGACGCGGCCAAATCGTTGCTCGACCCGGACGACCGGGCGGGCCAGGAACGGGCCTTCGGCGGGCTGGGTTTCCGGTTCGGGTACGGCGTCGACCCGGTGACCGACCGTCCCACCACCGCGTTGGCCGCCGACGGCTCCGACGAGCGCACCTGGGGGGTGGTCCTCGTCGACCGGAGCGCCCCGGTACGGCGGGTGATCGAGGTGCCCCATCCGGGCTTCGACATCAACACCGAACTGATCGGGCTGGACCTGTACCGGCGGGTCCCCGGAAGCATCCTGCTGATGGCGGGGGCCCACCGTCGGGCGGCGGACGGCGCTGCGGACGTGGCCCACAACGACAGGTCCCTGTTCCACCTCCTGGCGGTCGAGTTCGCCCGGGCCGGCCTGGCGCAGGTGCAGGTGCACGGGTTCGCCGACCGGAACCTTCGGGGGGCCGAGGCGGTGGTCTCGACCGGGTCGGCGGCGCGAAACACCCTCGCCGAGCGGATCGCCGACGGGCTGGCCGGTGCCGGGATCTCCCCCTGTCGGGCCTGGGTGCAGCGGTGCGGGCAACTGGAGGGCACCCGCAACCAGCAGGGCCGGTCGGCGGCCGAACTGGACGCCGTCTTCGTCCACCTGGAGCTGGGCTGGTCGGTACGGCGCAACGCGGCCGGACGGGACCGGGCGGTGGCCGCTGTCGCCCCCCACCTCGACACCTGACCACCGGCACCCGGGTCAGAGGCGGCGGGCGGTACGCCAGCGTTGTGCCCAGTAGCCGGTCCCGTCGAGGGTCGACTCGCCGCCCAGGTCCCCCATCGTCGGACCGTTGGCGGTGGTCCGGCTGGAGATGAAGCGGTGGTGTCCCCGGTCGTCCACCCCGAGATAGATCCCGGAGTGTTCGATGTTGGCCCCCTGGACCGGGCCGGCGTTGAAGAAGAGCAGGTCACCGGGGAGGAGCCGGTCGAGTTCCCGGGCTCGCCGACCGGTGTTCGGCATCAGCAGGGTCCCCGGGCCCACCGACGCCATCGCGGTGGCCCGCCGGGGCAGGCCCGGCCCCTTCTCGTTGGTGCCCAGCAGGGGGTAGCCGAGCCGGTATCCGTAGACCATCCGGAGGAAACCGGAGCAGTCGAGGCTCAGGAAGTGCGCCGGGGCGGGCTTCTCCTCCTTGTCGGGGAAGCTCCACGGGATGCCGAGGTAGTCGTAGAAGTCGGAGTTCTCCGCCCGCCCGTCCGGGTCCAGGTCGGACAGCGGCCCGAAGGCGGCGTCACCCGAGTACTGCCGACCGTCGGCGTCCTTCTTCGGCGCTCCCAGGTAGGTGTACTCCATCGCCACGGCCAGCACGTCGGCAGACCGGTCCCGGCGGGCCTTGGTGAGCCAGTCGGCGAACCACTTCTCGTTCTCCGCCCCCGCCCGCCAGGTCCGGGGGGCGAGCCGTACCCAGTGGTCGAGGTGGACCTTCGCCTTGGTGAAGCGGGGTTCGGCGAGCGTCCGGCGCGGACCGGCGAGGTGCGCCGTCCGAGACCCGTCGGTCATGATCGCCACGGTCGCGCCGGAGGCGTCGACGATCTGCGTACGGTCCGGGGCGGTGAGCCGTCGGTAGCTCAGTCCCGGGCCGGTCGGGGCTGCGGTCGCCGGCCCCTGGGTGCCGAGGGTGAGCACGTACTTCGGGGCGGGCGGGCGGGCCACCGCGTACAGCACGGTGCTGCCGCCCACCAGCAGGGCGAAGGCCCCCACGGTGAGCAGCACGGCCTGCCGACGGGAGTAGGTCCGGTAGTTCACTGTTCTCCGAAGGGTCAGGTGACCGGGACGAAGCCGGCCACGACGCCGCTGAACGCCACCCCGTAGGTGATGGCGGTGACCAGTGCGGTGGCGATGACTGTGGCCCGGGGCGGCTGCCGGACGAGCTGGTACGCGATGAGCCCCGGCGCGACGAAACCGAGGGTCTGGTGGGCGAAGAGCAACGGCAGCTCCCCCTGGACCAGCACGAAGAGGCTCATCTGGAGGAACACGCTCAGCAGCACGATCGCCGCGAACAGGCGCTTGCCGTAGAGGATGACAATGCGTTGCATCAGCCGGGTGAGGCCGTACGTCACCACGGTCATCACCACGATCACCCCGGCCTGGAGCGGATCCTCGATCAACGCGAGGGCGATCCACCCCGGCGTGATCATCCCTCCGGGGGACAGGTTCGTGGTCAGGTAGCACAGCAGCGCGAAGACCAGACCGATGCCGAGGCAGGCGGTCGCCAGTTGGGCGCTGAGTTCTCCCCCGAAGGTCACCGGCGGATCCTTTCCATCAGGGGTACGGTCGCGGCGTCCACGTCGGGGCGGGGCACCGTCGGGGTCCGCAGCATCGACTCGGCCCGGCCCTGGTCCTGGGGGTCCCAGCTCGGCAGGGCGGCCAGTTCGTGCAGGAGCACCTCGCCCTGACCGTGGATGTTGCCCACCGCGACGATCGAGGAGTCCTGCCCGGTGGCGGCGAGGACCTCGGTCAACAGCCGGTCCGGGGGGATCTTCCCGCCGAGGTCGACAACCCGGTCCTGGAGTTCGGCCGGGACGTTGGTGCGGGCGCTGCGGGTCATCTCCCCGATCAGCACGATGCTCTCCGGGCGTACCCGGCCGCTGAGGGCGCCCATCTGACCGTTGCGTTCCATCCGGTCGGGTCGGCAGTTGACGACCATGGTCAGCGGGCGACCGACGAGCCCCTGCTTCTCCAACTGCTCGATGTTCATGAACGTCGACTCCGGGTCGTTGGCGGCGAAGATGTTCGCGAACCGGACCCGCTTGGTCCCGTGCAGCACCCGGGCGACGGAGAGCACCCCCGGGTCGGGCGGGGCGGCCCACATCCCGGCGAGGGCACTCTGCCTGTCGACGCCGAGCTGCTCGGCCACGGCCAACGCGATGGCCACGTTCTCCTTGAACGTGATCCACCCGAACCCGGCCATCTCCCTGTCGGTCACCGTCTCCGGGTCCACAGCCAGCAACCGGCATTCCCGCTTGGCGGCCTCCTGTTCGAGGATGGCCAGCCGGTCCTTCTCGGCGGTGATGCAGACCCCGCCGACCGGCATGGACCGGGACAGGGACCGGGCGACGTCGTCGAGGGTGGGGCCCATCTCGGCGAGGTGGTCCTCCCGTACGTTGCACAGCACCCCGATGTTCGACCGGATCAGCTTGCTCTGGTTGATCTCCTGGAGCGCCGGCATCACCGCCATGCACTCGATCACCAGGGCGTCGGGGTGGTACACGGCGGCCCGGCGGACGATGCCGATCTGTTCGACGACGTTGGCGATGCCGAACTTGCGGTGTACCGGCTCCTCGCTGGCGTCGGGGAAGATGAACCGGGCCGCCGTCCCGGTCGTCTTGGCCACCACGACCCGGTTGCCGCCGCGCAGCGCACCGGCACAGAGGCGGGTGATCGAACTCTTTCCCCGGATGCCGTTGACGAGCACCCGATGCGGAATCCGCTCCAGGTTGCGGTAGTGGTTGCGCTGTTCGACCACCCCGGCGACGAGCAGGGCGAGGCAGCAGAGACCGTAGACGGTGTAGAGGTAGGCCACCGGTCAGCCCTCTCTGGCCGCGGTCGCGGCCGGCCGCCGGACTCGGGGCAGCACCTTGGTGAAGTTCGCCTCCGAGCCTCGGATCCGGATGGTGCCGCCGAACCGGGCGGATCCGGTGTGCCGCACCTGGCGGCAGATCTCCAGACACATCGCGACCGCCCCGATGTCGTCGTGACGTTGCGGGGGGACGGGGACATCCACCGAGCCGTCGGCGATCCGGTCCGCGACGGCGGCCAGCCGGCGCAGCGGCCGGACGAAGATGTAGAGCTGCCACATCTGGGTGAGCAGGACGATGCCGACCACCGCGCCGGCTACCAGCAGCGTCCAGCGCCGCTCGATGAGCTGCGGCAGGCGGAGGGCGGCGACCTGCTGCTCGACCACCACCGACCATTCCAGGTGGGCGACGGTGACCGGAGTGGCCAGACCTGCGGCGGCGATCAGGACCGGTTCGCCGTCGGCGTCGGCGGATCGACTGACTGTGTCCCCGGGCAGCGCCTCGACCGCCACCTCCCGGGCCGTGTCTCCTTCGAGGAGCTGGAACGCCTGGTATCCCACCGAGTCGAGGACGGTCCGCAGCTCCGAGTCGACCACCCGGACCCGGCCGTCGATGCGCCGGACCAGACCGAGGAGGCGGTCCGGGTCGAACTCGCCGATCAGCGCATGGCCGTCGCCACGGACACGGTGGTACGCGTACACCACCGGCAGCCGGGTGATCGACGGGTCCAGGTGCACTCCGGTCTCGCCGGGAAGCGGTCCGGTGGTGCGCAGCGGCTCCCGACCGGCTCGTGTCAGTACCGTGCCGTCCCGGTCGACGAGGTAGAGCGCCCGGAGTCGACGTTCGTCGGCGAGTCCCTTCTCGACCAACCGGGTGGCACCCGTCCGGTTACCCGGGTCGACCGAGCGGGCGACCTGCCGGACCGACTGGAGGCCCCCGTCGAGGGCGTTGCCCAGTGCGCTGCTCGCCTCCTCCGCCCGGTTCTCCTTGTCGTTGACGAGTTGGGCCGGGATCGAGGCGGTGGGCATCCGAAGTGTCACCACCACCGCCGCCACCGGCCAGAGCAGGGCGATCACCACCGCGACGGTGAGCCCCTGGAGGACCGTGGGACGCCACCGTCGTCCCGGGGCCAGTCCCGCCCCGGAGGTGAGGGCGAGAGCCCTGTCGATCCGGTACGCCTCGACGATCCGGTACGTCGGGCGGGTCGTGGTGGTCGCGCCACACGCGTCGGCCTTTGCCTGTCGCAGCAGCGCCCGCACCGGCCGGACCAGGAACATCCGCATCAGCAGGAAGGCCGGGGCCGCCACGGCGAGCAGGCTCAGCCCCAGGAGCAGTCCGGTGACCGCCGACGTCCCCTCGGTCACGTCGGCGGTCAGGACGGAGGCGACCACCAGGCCGGTGCCGCGTACCGGTGCTGACGAGACGACGAGCCGACGGTCGGACCACTCCTTGACCAGCACCTCGCGGCTCTGCCGGGAGGTCGACTCGGGCAGTCCTTCCAGGATCTTCGGCAGGTGTGTGGCGTCGACGGCGTTGGCCCCCTGCATCAGGCTGGTGCCGCCGTCGGGGGTGAGCATGAAGATGCCGTGTCCGGCGTCCGGGTTCAGCCGGAGGTTGCGCATCGTCAGGGGCTGGACGGCAAGCAGCGTCCGATCCGGGTCCAGGACGACTCCCCGTACCAGCATCGGGTCGTCGGGGGTGGTGACGGCGACTGTGCTGCCCGCCGGCAGGACGGCCGGCAGCAGGCCGACCGGCACCTCGGCACCTCGGGTGGCTACCGGACGCCGGTCCGCGTTCGCCACGATCGCCGCCCCGATCCACGGGCCCCCGTCGGCGACCACCCGGGCGAGGAGGTCCTCGTCGGTCGCGCCGCCCCGCCCGGCGACGGTGCCGTCCAACTCCTCGGCTGTGGTACGCGCCGAGGTCTGGATCGCCGCCGCCAGGCGGGACACCAGGTCGAGCTGGGAGTCGACGACAGCCGGCGGTACCGCGCGGTCGGCGTTAACCGAGAACCCGAGGATCGCCACGGCCACCACCAGCATGGTGGCCCAGAGGTAGGCCAGGGATGGTGCTGTCGTCCCGGCCGGGAAGGCCGCTGCCGGCAACTGCTGGTCGAGGGCCCGCCGACGCCAGGCGAGCAGCTGTTCCGGCGAGTCGTCGGGGGATCGGGGTACGGAGCGCACCTGATTGTCCAACACCGAACCCTGTCGCCCTCCCGGTCAGACCCGACCGACCGGACGGATCACCGGCAAGATCGACCGGCGCCGGAATGCTAGCAATCCTCGGTTCCCGGTTCGAGAGGTACGACAAAACTGTTTGTTTGATTGTCGTCACTGACCCGGCGGCGGTGTCGCCCGCACCACCAGACCTGCTTCGTCGGCGGATCTGGTGAGCAGATTTCCCTGGATCCGCTCGACTGCCGCCTCGTAGATCCGCCGTCGTCCGGGCGTCAGGGACGGATCGGCCAATTCGCGTTCCAGATCGACCAAACGGATATCCGGATTCAGATCCACAAAGGTGGGAATCGCCTCTATGGCCACCACTTTCCACCGATCGGCGGCAGACTTCGAACCGAAGGTCACCCGGATCATGGCCCCGTCGCGGTTGGCGTTGACCGGCTCGGCGTGCCGCGCCAGCTGGTTGCCCATGCCGTAGACGATCCACTTGCCGTTTACCTGCTCGACCGGCTGGACGACGTGCGCGTGGTGACCGAAGACCACGTCGACGTCCCGGATCGCCGCCACCCTGCGGGCCCAGGTCTGCTGGTCGACGTCGGGCTCGTGCTCGTACTCGGTGCCCCAGTGCAGGCTGACCACGACGATCTCGGCACCGGCGGACCGGAGACGGCGGGCGTCCTGCTCGATCCGGTCCGGGTCGATGAGCTGCGCGATCCAGCCCTGCCCGGGCTTCGGGCGCAGCCCGTTGAAGCTCTTGGTGTAGCTCAGATGACCGATCCGCACCCCCTGCGCCCGGTAGATCCGCAGCTGGGTGGACTCCTTGCGGCTGCGGTAGCTGCCGGTGTGCCCCACCTCCGCCCGGTCCAGGGCGTCGAGGGTCCGCCGGACGCCGTCGAGTCCCTGGTCGATGGTGTGGTTCGAGGCGGTCGAGCAGCCGTCGTACCCGACGTGCTTGATGCCCGCGATCACCTCCTCGGGGACACTGAACCTGGGAAACCCGACGTAGGGCCCCCCGGGCGGGGCGACCGGGGTCTCCAGGTGACACAGGGCCAGGTCGGCCTCCGACACCGTGGACCGGACTCCCGCCATCATCGGCCGGAAGTCCAGGTAGCCGAAGGAACCGTCGCGGCGCGCCTGGTCCCACAGTTGCGGGTGGACGAGGATGTCACCCGCCCCGAGCACCGAGACCGTACGACCGGAGACCGAGACCGGTGCTCCGACCGGCCGGGCCGGGCCAAACTGCGGTTCCTGATCGGACGACCACGGTCCGACGTACCAGATCGTCGCGGCGGCGACAGCCACTGCCGTCAGGCAACCGAGGGTCGCCCGGGCCGGTTCCGGAAGTCGCGTGAGGAAAGAGGCTCTGCTCGACACCGCGACAGGCTATTACGGCCGCTCGCCATCACATGTCGCACAGCCAACTGACAATTTGTCCAATTGTATCGGAATATGCAGGCATTCGACGGTCACTTGAGGTCGCGCAGGGCGTCCTCGATGGCCCGGTGAAAAGTGGGATAGGCGTAGATCATGTGGCGGAGTTGACTGATCGGAACCGCCGCGTGGATCGCCACCACCAACCCGGACAGCACCTCCCCACCCGCCGGACCGACCGAGGTGGCCCCCACCAGCACCCCCTGGTCGGCGTCGGCGACCAGCTTGATCAGGCCGTCTCCCCGATGGATCCACCCCCGGGTGGACGACTCCAACCGCCCCACCCCGACCTGCACGTTGACCCCACGCTCACGGGCCTGCCGTTCGGTGATGCCCGTCGCACCGACCTCCGGATCGGTGAAGGTGACCCGGGGCAGTGCCCGGTAGTCGGCCCGGGGAACCGTACCGGCGGCGGCACCACCGACCGCCCCGCCCACCGCGCTGACCGCCCCCGCCGCTCCCCCGACCACACTCGACGTACCGCTGGCGTCCGGACCGGCCTCGGCCCGGCGGGCGTGGTCGAGCACGTCGGCGACGACGATCGCGGCCTGGTACATCGCGATGTGGGTGAAGGCCCCCTCACCGGTCAGGTCACCGACGGCCCAGATCCCCTCCGTGACGTGCATCCGGTCGTCCACAGGCAGGTACCGCTGGTCGGCGGTGACCCCGACGGTGTCCAACCCCAACTCGTCCAACTGAGCCCGGCGGCCAGTCACCACCAGCAGCCGCTCGCCGGTGAACCGCCTGTCGTCCTGGGCGTACACGGTGAACCGGGATCCGTCGTGGTCGACCCGCTCGGCGCGGACGCCGGTCTCGATCTCGACACCGTCGGCGCGCAGCGCGGCGGCGACGACGTCGGACGCCTCCGGCTCCTCGACGGCCAGGACCCGGTCGGACGCCTCCAGGACCGTCACCCGGACGCCGAACCGGGCGAAGACCTGGGCCAACTCCAACCCGATCGCCCCACCGCCGAGGACCACCAGCTCCGTCGGCAACTCCTCGACCTCGATCGCCTGATGATTCGTCCAGTACGGCGTCTCGGCGAGCCCGTCCAGCGGCGGGATCGACGGCCGGGTCCCGGTGCCGAGGACGATCCCGTGCCGGGCCTGGAACACCCGGTCGCCGACGCGGACCCGACCCGGTCCGTCGAGTCGCCCGGCACCCCTGACGAACCGGCCCCCCTTGCCGACGAACCGGTCCACGGCGGCCCGGTCGTCCCAGTCGTCGGTCGCCTCCTCGCGGATCCGCCTCGCCACCGGTGCCCAGTCCGGGCTGACCTGCACAGTCCCGGCCAACCCGTCGACCCGACGGGCCTCGGCGAGGGCGTTCGCCGCCCTGATCATCATCTTGCTGGGAATGCACCCCCAGTACGGGCACTCCCCGCCGACCAGGTCACGTTCGACCCCGACGACTGTCAGACCGGCCTCGGCGAGTTTCCCGGCGACCTCCTCGCCGCCCACGCCCAGCCCGACCACGACCACGTCCACCAGCTCCGGATCAGCCATCCCGCCAGCATCACCCATCGACGGCCGTTCCAGCCACCGATGTGCCCGAATTCCTCTCTCCAACCACCAACCCACCTTCCCTTACCCGCTCCCCACTCCCGCCCCCCCCACTCCCGCTTGCCGCTCCCTGCTCACCGCTCCCCCGCTCGCCGCTCCCGTTCCCGCTCCCCGCATCCCCGCTACCGTTGCCGCCACATAGATCTTGGACACTTGTTGTCAGCTACTGACAACAAGTGTCCAAGATCCCGGAGATGCGTCGGGTGCACGGCTTGCCGTGCACCCGAAAACGGGCAACGCGACACAGCGCGAGAACGCGGTGGCGAGACGCGATACGACGCTCAGCCGTCGTCGCGCATCGCAACAGGGTGTGGGTTACTGGCTTCTTCCGCCTCGGCGCGGTCCGGGCGTCCGGTTGGACGGGGTGCTGCTCGACGGACCGCCCCTGTGGCGTTGCCGGCCCGGAACGAATGCGGCGGCCCAGTCTTGAGTCGCGGGGTCGAACACCGGCACAGGAGGAGGAATCTCGCGATTTGCCGGCAGGGGCCGGAGGTTCACTTGCGGAGGAAGCATGTCGACGTTGGCCGGCAGCAACGGAGGAGACATCTCGGCAGAGGCTCGATGGCTCGGCGGAGGACTCGGCGATGGGCTCTCCGAGTAGGCCATAAACCCACGCACATATTCATTGAACTCGGCCCTCACACCTTGCAGCTTGTCCCACTGCTTCTGAACAGTCGAATGCGACACCAGGGACGAACCTCCCTTCAACGCCGACTTCAGGCCCCGATAGTGACGGTTCTCTTTCGCGAGCTCAGCAAGGTCCTCTTTGGTTTGGTCCAGCATCGCTAGTTCGAGCTGATCACTCGGGCTGAGCTCGCTGTCGAGCATCTCTTTCACCGAGTCATCGAGCCACGCCCTCATGACACTGACCTGGTCATGGCCTGGTCGAGAGGTGCCGGACGATGATGCGGATGAACCTGGGTTCGGCTTGCCTGTCTGCACGGGGTCGCCTGCTTTCGGGTTGGCTACGGGTCGGGCGTCGTCACTACGGACGGACACCCGCCACGGTTCACCGCAGCCAGGGCGGGGGTGGGCCGGGGGGCGGCAGCGGGGGTGGGTAGTCGAGCCCCTTGCGCTGCGCCTCGGGCAGTCGCCACGGCTGGTGGACGGCGACCCCGTCGACCGACGCCAACTCCGGTAGCCACCGGCGGACGTACGCGCCGTCGGGGTCGTACCGCTCGGCCTGCCGGACGGGGTTGAACCCCCGGTACGGGCGGGTGTCGGTGCCGGTCCCGGCCACCCACTGCCAGTTGCCGGAGTTGTTCGGTACGTCCCCGTCGAGCAGCCACCTGCCGAAGACCGCCAACCCGGCCCGCCAGTCCAGTTTGAGCTGCTTGGTGAGGTGGCCGCCGGTGATCAGTCGGGCCCGGTTGTGCATCCACCCCTCGGCGCGCAGTTGCCGCATCCCGGCGTCCACGATCGGGACTCCGGTCCGCCCCTCGGTCCAGGCGTCCAGGACGTCGGTGTCGTACCGCCAGTCCTCGGTGGCCCCGGAGCGGTAGGCGGTCCGGGCGAGGTCGGGGAAGGCCCCGGCGACCTGGTAGTAGAAGTCCCGCCAGCAGACCTGCCTGACGAACGGGTGTTCCCGGTCCCCGACCCGGTCGGCCACCTCCAGCGGGGAGAGGCAGCCGAACCGCAGGTACGGGCTCAGCCGGGAGGTGTGGTCACCGGCCATGTCGTCGTGGGTGTCGCCGTACCCGTCGTGGGTGGGCAGCCAGTCGCGCAGCCGGGACCGGGCGACGGTCTCGCCCCCGACGGCGGCGTCGGGGGACTCCCCGGCGGGGAGGGCCGGCAGCCGGCCCACCGACAGCCCACCCGGGAGGTCGATCTTCTCCGGTGCGGCCAGCCCGGTCCGCCAGTCGGTGGCCTGCCAGGCCCGGAAGTAGGGGGTGAACACCTTGTAGTGGTCGCCGCTGCCGGGTTGCAGGGCACCCGGGTCCACGACTGTCAGGCCGGGGAAGAGTCGCAGGTGCAGGCGGTGCTGTTCGCACTCGGCGCGCAGTCGGCGCTCGCGTCGGCGGGCGTACCGGCTGACGTCGGCAGAGAGGGCGACCGCCTCGGCCCCCACCTCACCGGCCAGCTTGATCGTCTCGGCCACCGGGTCGCCGTGTCGCACCACCAGGTCCCCGCCGAGGCCACGCAGGGTCTGCCGGAGGTCGGCGAGGCTCTGGTGGAGGAACCGGGTCCGGTTCGGGGACCGGTCGGCCAGGGTGGGGTCGAGGACGTAGGCGGGGACCACCCTGTCGAAGGCGGCGCAGGTGGTGGCGAGCGCCGGGTGGTCGTGCACCCGCAGGTCGCGGGTGAACAGCACGATCGCGGTACGCACCGCAGTCACCCGACTGCCGGTCGGGGCACCGGTGCCACGTCCACCACCGTCGGCGGCACCGCCTCCACCGTCGACGACACAGACGGCGACACCGTCGGCGACCCGGACGGCGACACGGACGGCGACCCGGTCGGCGACCCGGACGGCGACACGGTCTGCGGTACGACTGTCGGTGCGTCGATTCGGGGGGTCCGGTCGATGGGCGGCAGTTCGCCGGTCAGCTCGGGGCCGGGCACCACCACCGGGGTGCCGGTGGGGGTGAGCAGGGATCGGGCGGCCACCGACATCCGGCGGCGCTGCGGCACCGTGGCCCGCCGGACGAAGACGTCGTAGTCCTGCGCTGCCACCTCGTCGAGGATCCCGCCGTAGAGCGCGTACGCGGTCCGCATGCAGGCCTGCGAGGCGGGGTCGAGCAGGGTGATCCCGGGGGCTGCGGCGAGGTAGTGCGCCTGGGCGCGGGCGACCTCGTACCGGATGAGTTCCCTGATGGGTTCGGTGCTCCGGCCCCGTTGCCGGGCCGCGAACAGGTCGTCGCGGGTGACCCCGAAGGCGGCCAGGTCCTCGTCGGGCAGGTACGTCCGCCCCCGGTCGAGGTCCTCGGCTACGTCCCGGACGAAGTTGGTCAGCTGGAAGGCGAAGCCGAGTTGGCGGGCCGGTTCGCGGGCCGCCGCCCGGTCGGAGCTGCCCAGGATCGGCAGCATCATGGTGCCGATGACCGCCGCCGAGCCCTCCATGTAGTCGAGCAGGGCGTCGTAGGTGCGGTAGGAGGTGACTGTCAGGTCCATCGCCATGCTCTTGAGGAAGGACGCGAAGTCGTCCCGCTCCAGGTCGAACACGGCGATGGTGTGCAGGACGGCGGGGAGCAGCTCGTCGTCGACCTGTTCGCCGTGCAGCCCGGCGAGGAACCGTCCGGCCCAGTCGTCGAGGCGGGCGGCCCGCTGGGTGGGGGGCAGGTCCTCGGTCCGGTCGACGATCTCGTCGGCATACCTGGTGAATCCGTACAAAGCGTGCACATGCCGCCGTTTCCAAGCGGGCAGCAGCCGAGTGGCGAGATAGTAGGTACGGCCGTGTCGTCGGTGCAGCTCACGACAACGGTCATAGGCGGCGGTGAGGTCCATGTCCACCGGCTCTCCTCAAATTCGACGCACCAATCGACGCAACTCGTAACCCTAGGGTACGCTCGCCCACATGGCCAACGACGCAGTTGCGGATAATGCGCTCCGCCTGGCGCCGGCGAAACCGGCCGAGGGCGACGATCCGGTCCGCGCGGTCCTGGCCGCGTACACCCAAGACCTGGTCACGGCGGTGGACGACACCCTCACCGCCTTCCTCACCGCCGAAGTGGATCAGCTCACCGAAATCGACGCAGCGATGGGAGGTTTCGCCGCGACCGCACGCGACTGTGTGCTCTCCGGCGGCAAGCGGGTCCGGCCGACCTTCGCCTACTGGGGCTGGCGCGGGGCGGCGGGCAACGACGACTCCCTCCCCCCGGTGCTGCCGGCCCTTGCCGCACTGGAACTCCTGCACACCTTCGCGCTGGTCCACGACGACGTGATGGACGCCTCGGCGACCCGCCGAGGCCGACCCACGGCACACGTCGCACTGGCCGCCCAGCACGCCGCCGCCGGACACCGGGGGGACTCCGGCCGGTTCGGTGAGGCGGTCGCGGTGCTCGTCGGCGACATGTGCATGGTCTGGGCCGACCGGCTCATGTCCCACGCCACAGTCCCCGCCGACCGGCTGCTCGACGTGCGTCGCTGCTACGACCAGATGCGGGTCGAGACCGTCGCCGGGCAGTACCTCGACGTCCTCGGCGAGAGCGACGCGGCGAACTGGTCGGTGGACCGGGCGCTGCGGGTGGCCCGCTACAAGACGGCCAGCTACACCGTCCAACGACCGCTGCTCTTCGGGGCCTACCTGGCCGGGGTCACCGCCGACGATCCCCTGGTCTCGGCGTACACCAGGTACGGGCTGGCCGTCGGCGAGGCGTTCCAGCTCCGCGACGACCTGCTCGGGGTCTACGGCGATCCGGCCACCACCGGCAAGCCGGCCGGCGACGACCTGCGTACCGGCAAGCCCACCACGCTGTTGATGCTGGCCCGGCAACTGGCCGCCCCGGCCCAGCGACGGCTCCTGGAACGGGCCGGCACCGAAGCCGACGACCAGACGACAGCCGGGCTGGCCGAGATCGTCCTGGACACCGGGGCGGTCGACCGTATCGAGCAGATGATCACCGATCGGGTCACCGACGCGCTGGCCGCACTGGACGCCGCGTCGATGGACGAGACCGCGCGGACCGCGCTGACAGGTCTCGCCGCCACCGCCACCCGGCGGCAGGCATGATGAGCAGTCTTCGCAACAGGAGGTGGTCCGGGTGCGGACGGTGAGCGGACGTACGGACCGGGTGGTGGTCGTCGGTGCCGGTCTGGGCGGGCTGGCCGCCGCGCTGCACCTGGCCGGCAGCGGCCGACAGGTGACAGTAGTCGAGCGGGAGCCGGTGCCTGGTGGACGGGCCGGGCGGCTCTCCGTGGACGGGTACGAGTTCGACACCGGCCCGACGGTGCTCACCATGCCCGACCTGATCGCCGAGGCGCTCGGGGCCGTCGGCGAGGAGCTCTCCGACTGGCTCGACCTGACTCCGCTGGATCCGGCGTACCGGGCCTACTACCCGGACGGGTCGACCCTCGACGTGCTCACCGACACCACCCGGATGGCCGCCGAGATCTCGAAGCTCTGCGGCCCCCGCGAGGCCGACGGCTACCTGCGCTTCGTCGACTACTCCCGGGAGCTGTGGCGGCTGGAGCGGACCGACTTCATCGAGCGCAACCTGGACGCCCCGACCGACCTGCTCACCGGCAACCTGTTGAAGCTGCTGGCCTCCGGCGCGTTCCGCCGACTCCAGACCAAGATCAATCAGTTCTTCCGTGACCCGCGCACCCAGCGGATCTTCTCCTTCCAGGCGATGTACGCCGGGCTCGCCCCCCACGACGCGCTCGCCATCTACACGGTCATCGCCTACCTGGACTCGGTGGCCGGGGTGTACTTCCCGCGCGGCGGCATCCACGCGGTCTCCAAGGGCATGGCCGGTGCCGCCGAGAAGCACGGCGTCCAGTTCCGGTACGACACCACAGTCGAGCGGGTGGAGACCGTCAACGGGCGGGCCACCGGGGTCGTCACCACCGACGGTGAGCTGATCAAGGCCGACGTGGTGGTGCTCAACCCCGACCTGCCGGTGGCCTACCGGGACCTCCTGCCGCCCACCCGGACCCGCCGCCTCACCTACTCCCCCTCCTGCGTGGTGCTGCACGTCGGCTCGAAGCAGGGCTACCGGAAGATCGCCCACCACAACATCCACTTCGGCCGGGCCTGGAAGGGAACCTTCGACGAGGTCATCCGCCGGGGGCAGCTGATGACCGACCCGTCGCTGCTGGTCACCAACCCGAGCCGGACCGATCCTTCCGTCGCACCGGCCGACCGGCACACGTACTACGTCCTCGCCCCGGTGCCCAACCTCGACCGGGCACCCTTCCAGTGGCGCGGCGACCTCACCGAACGCTACAGCGACCAGCTCGTCGGCACCCTTGAGGAGCGCGGGTACGTCGGGTTCGGCGACGGCGTGGAGGTGCTCCGGGCGGTCACCCCGGCCGAGTGGGCCGACCAGGGCATGGCGGCGGGCACCCCGTTCGCCGCCGCGCACAGCCTCTTCCAGACCGGGCCGTTCCGTCCGTCCAACCTCCACCGCACACTGTCCAACGTGGTTTTCGTAGGCTCAGGGACCCAGCCCGGGGTCGGCGTACCGATGGTGCTCATCTCCGGCAAGCTGGCCGCCGAACGCATCACCGGAGGTACCCGATGACGTCCCGGGAGGGACACCCGGTCGAGTTGGTCGACGACTCCGGTACGCCGCTCGGCACCGCGAGCGTGGCCGACGCCCACCACCCGCCGGGCCGGCTGCACCGGGCCTTCTCGGTGCTGCTGACCGACGCCACCGGACAGGTCCTGCTGCAACGCCGGGCGGCGGTGAAGACCCGCTTTCCGCTGCGGTGGGCAAACTCCTGCTGCGGGCACCCCCGACCGGGCGAGTCACCGGTCACCGCCGCCAACCGTCGGCTCACCGAGGAGCTGGGGATCGGCCCGGTCGAGCTGACCGAGGTCGGGGTGTACGTCTACCGCGCCGAGGACCCGGAGACCGGGCGGGTGGAGTTCGAGTACGACCACGTCCTGCGGGGTGCACTCCCCGCCGACGTGGTGCCGGACCCGGAGCCGACCGAGGTGGCCGAACTGCGCTGGGCCGACCCCGGCGAGGTGTCGGCGGGCCTGGTCGCCGAACCGCAGACGTACGCGCCGTGGCTGGGCGGGGTGATCGACAGGTTCCTGCACCCCACGGACCTTCCCGGTCGGCCCACCGGCCCGGAGGGGACGGCCTGTGGTACGCCCCCGGCCATTGACGGTGCGGAGCCGTCGGGTGGCCGATGAGGCGCTGAGCGCGGGCGCTGTCGCCCGCCGGTTGGGCGTGGCCGTCACCACGTTGCGCACCTGGCACCAGCGGTACGGGCTCGGCCCCAGCGAGCACACCCCGGGTCACCACCGGCGCTACACCCCCGCCGACATGGCCCGGTTGGAGATCATGAGGCGGCTGACGGCCGACGGGATCAGCCCGGCGGAGGCGGCCCGCTGGGCGCGGCAGGCCCCCGACCTGACCGCCCCCGGCATCGCCGCCTCGGCCCGGGTCAACGGCGTACGCGACGACGGCGCGACGACCGTCACGCTCGGCCGGGCCGCAGTCGAACGGATCCCCGTCGGGCGGGCCGGTGGTGGGACCACGATCCCGGTCGGCCGGGCCGGTCCCGCCGCCCGGGGGCTGGCCCGCGCCGCGATGCGCCTCGACACGGTGGCCATCGCCACCACCATCACCCGACACCTGGCGGCCGAGGGGGTGATCGCCACCTGGGAGGGGCTGCTCCGTCCGGTGCTCGCCGGGATCGGCGAACGGCACGTCGCCACCGGCGGGCTGATCGAGGTCGAGCACCTCTTCTCCCGGTGCGTCTCCGAGGCGTTCGCCACCGTGATCCGCACCGACGCCACCACCGGACCGGCCCGGATCCTGCTCTCCTGCGCGGATGAGGAACAACACACCCTCCCGCTGGAAGCGCTCGCCGCCGCCCTCACCGAGGCCGGGGTGGCGTACCGGATGCTCGGTGCCCGGGTCCCCCCGGCCGCGCTGGTCGAGGCGGTGAACCGGACCGGGCCGGCGGGGGTGGTGGTCTGGTCCCATCTGCGAGCGACAGCGGAGCCGGGTCAGCTCGTCGCCCTCCTGGCAGTGCCCCGCCGCCCGCTGCTGGTCCTCGCCGCCGG